>CALCGM010000458.1 GCA_937900985.1 uncultured Planctomycetaceae bacterium
GGAGCTCTATCGGCACTCCTGTCCGCTCACGCGAGCGATGATGGCTCGGCAAAAGTCGGGCAGGTCGTCTGGCTTGCGACTTGAGATGTGGTGCCCGTCGACCACCACGGGAGCATCTTCCCAGAGTGCTCCAGCATTGATCAGGTCGTCTTTGATGCCGGGAGAACCGGTCACGCGGATGCCTCGATAGACGTTGGCTGAGATTGCCAGCCATCCCCCGTGGCAGATCGCCGCGACACACTTGCCAGCGGTGTCGAACTCGTTGATCAGCTGCAGCACAAGCGGATCACGCCTGAGTTTGTCCGGCATGAAGCCACCCGGCAGCACGACAGCGTCAAAGTCGCCGGAGCGGGCGTCGGCAATCGCGATATCGGAGCGGCAGGGATAGCCGTTCTTCCCTGCATACACCACGCCCGCCTCCGGCCCAGCGATGACAAACTCCCCGCCCGCTTCGATCCAACGCAGTTTCGGATACCACAGTTCGAGGTCTTCGTAGATGTCGCCCACAAAGGCGAGGCATCGTCTGCCAGTGAGAGGCTGGTCGTTCATCGGTGGGTTTCTCGGTGGTGTGGAGGGGGAACGAGTGCCGTGGGCCGCTCGCGGTGGACTGCAGCCCGCGGCTGTTGGTTGTGACGGAGCCTGTGTTGCTGTTCGTTGCGAGCAACGGGCTCACTCGCCAGGGGGCGTCTTGTCAATCTGCGTGGGCCGACCATTGCGGATCGCTTGGCACCTACCAGATCTGGATCCGCTCGGCCTTCGGCTTGAAGAGCCTGTCGCTCTCGGTGACGTTGAACGCCCTGTAGAACGGCTCGAAGTTGGCGACGGGCCCATTGGCCCGAAACAAGGAAGGCGAGTGTGGGTCGGTGACGAGGCGTCGCACCAGTTCGGAATCGCGATACTTCCTCGCCCAGATCTGGGCCCAGCCGATAAAGAATCGTTGGTCGGCCGTGAAGCCATCAATCACCGGGCCTTCCTCATCGCCCAACGACATCCGGTAGGCCTTGTAGGCAATCGCCAGCCCCGAGAGGTCGGCAATGTTTTCGCCGAGCGTTAGCTGCCCCTGCACGTTCTTGCCGGGCAGGGCTTCGTAGGCGTCGTATTGGCTGACGAGGGCATCGGCGAGCTTCTCAAACGATCTGCGGTCGGATTCGGTCCACCAGTTTTTAAGGTTGCCGTCGCCGTCATACTTGCTGCCTTGATCGTCGAAACCATGGCTGATCTCGTGGCCGATGACGGCGCCGATGCCACCGTAGTTGACGGCATCTTCAACCTGGGTGTCGAAGAACGGCGGCTGCAGGATGGCAGCGGGGAAGACGATCTCGTTTTTGGTGGGGTTGTAGTAGGCGTTGACCGTCTGCGGCGTCATCCCCCACTCAGTTTCGTCGACAGGCGTGCCGAGCTTGTCGAGCATCCGCTGATGCTCGTGCACGGCAGACCGCCGCATATTGCCGAGCAGGTCTGCGGGATCGATCTCCAGCGTCGAGTAGTCGCGCCACTTCTCGGTGTAGCCGATCTTGGGCGTGATCTTGTGGAGCTTCTCCAGCGCTTGCTGCTTGGTGTCGTCGGTCATCCAGGTCAGTTCTTTGATGCTGACCTCATACGTCTTCAGCAGATTGGCGACCAGCTCGTCCATCCGCCGCTTCGCCTCCTGGCCGAAGTGCTTCTGCACATAGATCTCTCCGATCGCATCGCCGAGCACGCCGAAGCCGCGGCCGCCCGATGCGGTCTCAACGGCCCGCTCCCAGCGAGGCTTCTGCTCGGGAACGCCGGCGAGTTTGTTTTGGTAGAGCTCAAACGACGCATCGACAAAACCCTGCGGGAGGGCAGGGGCGGCGGCATCGAGGACGCGGAACCGCATGTACTGTTTCCACGTTTCCACCGGTGTGGTGGTGAAAATCGCTTC
>CALCGM010000459.1 GCA_937900985.1 uncultured Planctomycetaceae bacterium
AGGGTTTCCTCCGACACCGGGCAGGCTGCGGCGCGGCCGAGTTCGTCGAGGGTCCGCCGCTGGCCTACGGTGTGCCAGGGAGTGACGTCCCGCAGCTCCGGCATGATCTCCAGGATCTGATCGACGAGCATCTCCACGAGCCTGCCCACCGGAGTGCCTCCGGTTCGCTCCCGGATCGCAGCGGCCGTCTTCATCAGCTTGACCATCCGCGACCGCTCGAGGACCGGCCCAGAAAGCTGCCCCTCGCCCTCGACGAGCAGTTCGGCCACCGGCACTTCCAGCACCTGCTGCCAGAGGAGGAGATCCGACACCCGCACATCGCAGTCGGCCTGCTCCTGGCGGCGAACCACGGCCAGCTCGATGCCCAGCCGGCGGGCGACGTTTCGCAGGGTCACCCCCTGCTGCCGCCGCACCTCGGCAATGCGGTGCAGATTCTTGGTTTCGCGGCGGGGACGCGGCCGCTCCCCGTTGCGGGGCTGCTCAGTGACGGCCTCGGCATCCTCGGGGGAGCCGTCGTCTGTGGCGTTTCCCAGCCGGGGATCGTAGTCGTCGTCGAATGGATTGCGGCATCCATTCGTGAAGTGCACCGTAGCCATGGTCAACAACCTCCGTGCGCAGGGCGATCGCCATGCGTCAAAGGGACGTGCGGGCAGAAGAAGAAAATGCGACACCAGTCGTTGGCCCGCCGAGACGAACGCTGCCTTGCCCGCGCGTTCGACCAGTCAGGCCGATTGTAACCGTCCATGCTGCCTGAGACGCTGAAGGAGGGTTTCCGGTTCCAACCGCATTCAGGCAACTGTTGCAATACGGGGCCGCTCCTCGGATCGTTCGCGCGTTCGATCGTTTTTTTGCAGACTGACTGCGACAGCTGGGGAAGGCGATCCCTCAGCCCCATCGCGGCAGTCGACACAGCATTTCCTCGAAGGTGAGAAGAGCAGCATGCACAGCAGCGACGTGATCTCGGGCGAGACAGGCCACAGCGGCAGCTGGTGTGATCCCGGGCGGCTGTCTTGGGTGCGGGTGTCGGGAGCGGAAGCGGTGCGGTTTCTCGACAGCTTCACGACCGCGGCGGTGAGCCGCGTGGCCGACGGACACGGCTGCGAAGGCTTCTTCACGGATGTCCGTGGTCAGGTGATCTGCCTGGCAGGGCTGCTGCGATGCGGGCCCGAGGCTGGCGAGGAGCCGGCGGTGGAGATCGTGGCCGACGGCGACGTGGGCGGCCCGCTCGCCGAACACCTGGAGCGGTATCACATCCGTGAGCCGATTGAGATCGAAGACGTTTCGGCATCACGGCAGACCGTGGCCCTGCTCGGCGACGGCGTCGCGAACGGGCTCGCGTCGCTTGCGGCAGGCTCGCGGAAGCCGTCCGACCTCACGAGGAACCTTGCGCATACGCTGGTGACGCTCGCGAGCACTGGCGGCACGGACGCGGTCGCGAGACTGGTGCGATGCGACTGGGGAGGGCCGCACGGCTGGCTGCTGGTGTGCGGTGCAGCGGAGGCCGACGCCGCTCGCGAGGCCCTTACCGCGGCTGGCTTCACCCACCAAGACGGCACCGCCTGGGAGCAGGCTCGCATCGAGGCGGGCACACCCCGGCAGTGCGACCTGCTCCCCAAAACCCTGCCGCAGGAGCTCGGCCGCGACGCCCGCGCGATCTCGTTTACCAAGGGCTGCTACCTCGGCCAAGAAACCGTCGCCCGGCTCGATGCCCTCGGCCACGTCAACCGCCGGCTGGTGACCCTCGCGGTTGCCGGCGACGCGGTGCCTCCAGCCGGGGCGGCGATCAGCAGCGGCAGCGAGACGATCGGGGCCGTGAGCAGCAGCTGCTTCTCACCAACCCTGGGCAAGCCGCTCGCCCTGGCAATCCTGCCCGTGAAGCCACTCACCGCCGGGGCCCACCTCACGATCGACGGCCAGCCCGCCCAGCTGGTCGATCACGCACCAAGCGAAGGGTGAGGGAGACCGCGGGCGGGTAGTCCAAGCTCGGCAGGCGGCAAAAGTCTCGTCGCAGGGCCAGGAGAGGTCCAAACGCTCCTCGAGCGTTCGCCGACCCACCGAGCCTCCTCTTCTTTGTCAAGGAAGGGAGCGGGACGGGTCCTCGGGCCGCGAAGCGAATACACGCGCAAGCGGGACGGGTCC
>CALCGM010000460.1 GCA_937900985.1 uncultured Planctomycetaceae bacterium
GCGAGCGAGGCTGAGCCGGTCGCCGCGAGGCGAGGCCTTCTTCGCACCGCTGCGGCCGCGGCTCTTTTTTTGGGGCTGGGGGGAGTTGTCGGGCATGAGCACCGCCTGGCGGGAAACCGGAACGACCCCGGTAGACTTCACCGGTTTTTGGACCCGACCGGGCGGCGGATTGCAAGGGGTGGCGATGGCCGCCCTTCCGCCGCTGCACCCTTTCCCTGGAGATGCCGCCCGTGGCCCGAGCGAGGAAGCCGACGCCCACGCCGCCTCAGCCGACCGCCGAGGCGGCCAGCCCAGCTTCTGCCTGGCAGCTTTCGGCCCGTGAACGATCGCTGGTCAGCCGGCGGCTGCTGGCCTGGTTTCGCCGGCACGGCCGCGACCTGCCCTGGCGGCGAGATGCCCAGCCGTATCGGGTGTGGGTCAGCGAGATCATGCTCCAGCAGACCCAGGTGGAGCGGGTCTGCGACTACTTCCGCCGATTCCTAGAGCGGTTTCCCAGCGTGGAGCGGCTGGCAGAGGCCAGCGAGGCCGACGTGCTCGCCGCCTGGCAGGGCCTGGGCTACTACCGCCGGGCCCGGCAGCTGCATGCCTGTGCGCAGCGGGTGGTGGCCGAGCATGCCGGGCGTTTTCCGAGCACCGTGGCCGAGCTCTCCGCCCTGCCGGGCATCGGCCGCTACACCGCCTCTGCGATCAGTTCGATCGCCTTTGGCCGGCCCGAGCCGATCGTGGAGGCCAACTCGCGGCGGGTGCTTGCCCGGCTGGCCGGCTACGACCGGCCGCTCTCCGGCACCTCGGGCGATGGGCCGATCTGGGAGATCGCCGCGGGGCTCGTGCCCGCCCGCCAGGCCGGGCTCTTCAATCAGGCCCTGATGGATCTCGGCGCGATGGTCTGTCGGCCTGCCGCTCCTTCCTGCACCGCCTGCCCGCTCGCCCGCCACTGCGTCGCCCTTCGCGACGGCCGCACCGACGAGCTGCCGCGGCTGGCCACGCCGAAGCCGAGCGTGGCGATCGAGGAGGTCGCCCTGCTGGTGGTGCACGACGGCCAGCTGCTGGTCGTGCAGCGGGGCGAAGCTGAGTGGTGGGCTGGTCTCTGGGATGTGCCGAGGGCCGCCGGGCCGCTCGGCCCCCTCCGCCGGTCCGCGGCCCGCGACGGCCGGCTGCTTGGCGAGGTTCGCTACGGAGTCACCCACCACCGGGTGCGGGTCGACGTGGTGCAGCTGCCCACGGAGGCTGCCGCGGCCGCCCGTGCGACCGTTGCCGATGGATCGCGAAGTCCAGCCTCAGCCCTCGGCGTCGCCCTGGCCAGCGAACCCGCCGCCACTGCCTGGGTGTCTCTCAGCGGTCTGGCCACCCTGGCAATGCCCTCCCCGGCCCGCCGCATCCTCGAGCTGCTGACCAGCCCGCTGTCAGCCTCGCCAGGTGAACACATCTCGTCGTCGTCGATCTCAGCGTAGAATGGCCTTCATGCAAACACGAAACAGTCCCGATGACGTGCCGCATCCCGCAGGCCCCGACGACGGCGAATGGCTCGAGTGGTACGCACTGACGCCGCAGCAACGCATCGAGGAATCCGCCAAGCTGTGGGCCACGTATCTCACCCTGGGAGGCTCCCTTGACCCCGAGCCCGATCCTCAGAGTCCTTTCTTCTCTGCAGAAGAATGGCGTCAGATATCTGCTCATGGGCGGGCAGGCCTGCGTGGTGTACGGCGGAGCGGAGTTTAGCCGAGACACGGACATCGTCGTGGTCGCCGACCACGCCAACCTACGCCGGCTTGAGGCTTCCGTTACCGAACTTCAGGCCGAGGTGATCGCGATACCGCCCTTTGAAGCCGGCCATCTCCGGGCCGGACTTGAGGTTCACTTTCGCTGCCACGTTCCAGAGGCTGCTGGCATTCGTCTCGATGTGATGAGCACCCTTCGCGGTCTGCCAGAGTTTGAGACCCTCTGGTCGCGAAGGACAACCATCGATGTGGCGGGGCAGCTGATCGAACTCTTGGCACTCCCCGACCTTGTGACCGCCAAAAAGACGCAGCGTGAGAAAGACTGGCCGATGATCACCAGGCTTCTCGAGGCCCACTGGATGCAGACACCCCGGCCGGCATCCGATGCTGCGATCACGTTCTGGCTGAGCGAACTGCGGACCCCGAGCCTGCTCATTCAGGCCGCCGCCGACTCACACGACATGGCGACCCGCCTTCGCGGGCAACGGCCTCTCCTCTCCGCCGCCATCGCACGAGACGAGCCGGAAGTCCGGCGTATGCTTCGAGCGGAACAGGAAGCCGAGCAGGCGGCGGACCGGGTCTACTGGCAGCCGCTGAAGCAGCAGCTTGAGGCCCTACGGCTCTCACGCAGAAACAACTGACCGGCCCGCTGTGGCGTTGTCTCCCGAGCGTTACCACACCGCAAAGAGATCGTGATCGCCTACGGGGCAACAGAGCGTGAAACGCAGCGACAGCGGCGGCGGGCGGCGATCGCTCCGATGCCGGCGGCAATGGCGAGCATCACGTAG
>CALCGM010000461.1 GCA_937900985.1 uncultured Planctomycetaceae bacterium
ACCCTGAGCCCGCTGTGGCTGCCGAAGCGGAGCGGGTGGTGGCGGAGTCGGTGCGGGAATGGCTTGGAGAACAGCTCACCCGGCAGCTGCAGCGCCGTCGGCAGCGGGCGGAGAACGTGCCTGGTCTCGACCCAGAGCCGGCCATCCTGCTCACCACGACTCCGCTGGGCCTCCCCACAGCCGAGCGAGCCGTGGCCGACGATCCGCGCGGCATCGTCTGCGTGCTAGAGGTCGAATACCGCCGCTGGTGTCGCCTTGAGCCCGACGATGCGATGCATCACCATATCGCCGCCTGGAACTGGGTGAAGACAACCCTTCCCAAAGTGCGTCAGGCCGACTTTCCCGCGCACCCGATCAGACCGGGCGAGCAGTATTGGCTACATCGCACGGGCATTGCCGGCACCACAGCGGAAGAGCTCCGCACCACGGCCTTGCTCGCCTTCGACGGAACCCACAGCCGGCTGCTCGCCGCCTCAACCGTAGAAACCCGCTTTGAAGACTGAGCCGTCCGAGACGCGTTAGGCCAGGAGTTCGCTGACGACCCGCTGGGGCTCCACGCCGGTGAGCCGCTGGTCGAGGCCTTGAAACTTAAAAGTGAAGCGTTCGTGATCGATCCCCAGCAGATGCAGGATCGTGGCGTTGAAGTCGTTGATGTGCACGGGATCAGCGACGACGTTGTAGCTGAAGTCGTCGGTCTCGCCGAGGCTTGTGCCGGCCTTCACGCCGCCGCCCGCCATCCACATGCAGAAGTTGCGGGGATGATGGTCGCGGCCGTAGGTGTCTTTGGTGAGCGTGCCCTGGGAGTAGACCGTGCGGCCAAACTCGCCGCCCCAGACGACGAGGGTGTCGTCGAGCAGTCCTCGCCGCTTGAGGTCGGTGACCAGCGCGGCGGTCGCCTGATCGGTGTCGCGGCACTGGGCGGTGAGGTCGTTGGGGAGATTGCCGTGCTGGTCCCAGCCGCGATGGAGGATCTGCACCGCCCGCACGCCCCGCTCCACGAGCCTGCGGGCGAGGATCAGGCTGTGGGTGAAGGAGCCCGGCTTGGTGACGTCGTCGCCGTAGAGGGCCAGCGTTTCGGCCGACTCGCCGGAGAGATCAACCAGATCCGGCACGCTCGTCTGCATGCGGAAGGCCATCTCATATTGGGCGATCCGCGTCGTGATCTCCGGGTCGCGGAACCGGGCAAAGCCGATCTCGTTGAGCCGGCCGAGGCCGTCGAGCATCCGCCGCCGGTCGGCTGCGGTGATGCCCTCGGGGTTGGGCAGATAGAGCACGGGATCGCCGGTGCCCCGCAGGGCCACGCCCGAGAATCGGGTGGGCAGGAAGCCGCTCGACCACATCCGCGTGAAGAGGGCCTGCGAGGGGTTGATGTCAGGCTGCGGCGTGAACACGACGAAGGCGGGGAGGTCGTCGTTTTCGCTGCCCAGGCCATAGGCCAGCCAGCTGCCGAGGCTCGCCTTCCCCGGGATCTCGCTGCCGGTCATCACAAACGTGCAGGCTGGGTCGTGGTTGATCGCGTTGGTGTGCACCGTTTTGACCAGGGCGAGATCGTCGACGATGCCCGCGGTGTGCGGCAGCAGCTCCGTGTTGATCCAGCGGCCGCACTCGCCGCGTTGCTCGAAGCGAAACTTCGAGGGGGCGCACGGAAAGCGGTCCTGGCCGCTGGTCATCGTGGAGAGCCGCTGCTCCCCGCGAACGCTCGGGGGCAGATCCTTGTCGAAGTAGTCGTTGAGAACCGGCTTGTAGTCCCAGAGGTCGATCTGCGAGGGGCCGCCATTCATGTGCAGGTAGATCACCTGCTTGGCCTTGG
>CALCGM010000462.1 GCA_937900985.1 uncultured Planctomycetaceae bacterium
CATGTGCCCTGGCAGCGGCACGACGACTTCCGGCGACGATTTGCCCTGGTGATGGGCCAGAAAAACCAGCTCTGGTGGGACCTGCCGGCTGCGGAGAGTTTCCGGCTGCATCAGGTGATCTACCGGCTCGATCGGCAGCGATTTGAGCAGACCCGCGACGAACTGGTCGAACTGCTCGATGTGGGCCGGCTGATTCACCAGCCGGTTCGGGAGCTCTCGCTCGGGGAGCGGATGAAGCTCGAACTGATCGCGGCGCTGCTGCACGAGCCGGAGGTGCTGCTGCTCGACGAGCCGACCATCGGCCTCGATGTCGTGGCCCAGCACTCGATCCACGCTTTCCTGCGAAAGGTGCAGACCGAACGGGGCACCACCGTCTTGCTGACAACCCACTACATGAAGGATGTGGCTGCCCTCTGCCGGCGGGTGGTGGTGATCACGCACGGCCGGATCCTCTACGACGGCACGCTCTCTGAGATCATCGACCGCTTCACGACCCACAAGATCGTGACCCTCGACTTCGAGCAGCCGCCCTCCGAAACCACGGTCGCGGGCTGGGGGTATCCCTGCGAACGGGACGGCCCCCAGGTGCGGCTGCGAATCGATCGAGAGCGGATCGCCGAAACCCTCCCACGGATTCTCGCCGGAGAGTCGGTGCTCGATGTCACCGTCGAGGATGTGCCCCTGGAAGATGTGATTGCCGATCTCTTTCGGGCGGGCCGAGACGAGCATGCCTCGGCCGAAGCGGCGCGTGGGGAGCGGGCATGAGCGGCATCGCGACATTCTCTCGGCAGCAGCTGCTGCCGAGCTGGCACGGCTGGACCACGATGCTCTCGATCAGCGTTGCCGACCGGCTGGCGCATCGCGGTGACTTCTTCGTCGGCACGCTCTTTCGGTTTCTTCCGATCGTCACGCAGATCTTCCTCTGGACGGCGGTCTTCTCGGCAGCCGGCTCAGGGTTGATCGCGGGCTATTCCCGCAACGACTTCGTCGCCTACTACCTGCTGACGATGATGGCACGGTCGTTCTCCAGCATGCCCGGGCTTGCCGGCGGCATTGCCCGCAGCGTTCGCGACGGGTCGGTGAAGAAGTATCTGGTGCAGCCGATCGACTACGTCGGCTTCTTGATGGCAGCCCGCGTGGCCCACAAACTCGTCTACTTTGCGATCGCGGCGGCCCCCTTCGGCCTGATGTTTTTCCTCTGCCGAGGGTTTTTCCCGCCGCTGCCCGAAGTGCCCACGATCGCGGCCTTCGTGGCCACGCTGGTGATGTCGTTTCTGCTGGGATTCTTCCTGGAAGCGACCCTCGGCATGCTCGGCTTCTGGGTGCTTGAAGTCTCCAGCCTGATCTTCGTCTACATGCTTGCCCAGTATCTGCTCTCAGGGCATATGTTTCCGCTCGACATGCTCGACTCGATCAGGCTCTCAAGCTCCGGCTACAGCCTCGGGGATCTCGTGCAGCTGCTGCCCTTTCAATACACGGCCTATTTCCCCTGCGCGGTCTGGCTGGGGAAGATTCACGGCCAGGAGCTGGCCTACGGCCTGCTCGTGGAAGCAGTCTGGGTGGTGGTCGCCGCGGTCGCCTGCCGAATCGCTTTTCTCCGCGGCACCCGCCGCTACAGCGCCTACGGAGGCTGAGCAGGCCGATGGTTCGCTACCTCCAGATCTTTGGCACCTTCGTCGTGGCGAGCCTCGTTCGCGACATGACGTTTCGTCTCAACTTCATTCTGGAGTGCGTGACGAGCCTCGGCTGGATGGCGATGAACCTCGCCTTCTACCTGCTGGTGTTTTCCTACACGTCCGAGATCGGCGCGGGCAGCGGCTGGACGAAGCCACCGTTTTTTGTGTTTCTCGGCACTGGCCTGATCATCAACGCCATCGTGCAGGCCTTCTTTATGCCGAGTGCCGAAGAGTTTGCGGAAATGGTCCGCACCGGCGGCCTCGACACCACGCTGGTGAAGCCGGTCGACGCCCAGTTCCTGCTCTCGATGCACCGCGTCAAGTTTTCAGCCTTCGCCAACGGGCTCGTGGGCGTGGCCCTCGTCGCCTGGGGTGTGTCGAAACTCGACCCCGCGCCGACGACCGCCGCCTGGCTGCTCTACCCGCTGCTGCTCGCCTGCGGCGTAGCGATTCTCTACGGCTTCATCGTGATGCTCGCAGCTGCCACGATCCTGATGGGCCGCAACCAGAGCCTCTACGACTTCTGGTTCTACATCACCAACTTTTCCCGTTATCCCGCCGAGATCTACAGCGGGCCGTGGGGCGGACCGCTGCGGATGGTGTGCACCTTCGTGCTGCCGATTCTGCTCGTGGTCAACGTGCCGGCCCGCACCCTCGCACTCCCCATCCGCACCGGCGACGTGCGGCTGATCCTGGCCGCCGTCGTGGCTGCCGCCGTGATGCTCGGCCTCTCCCGCCTCACCTTCCAGGCCGCCATCAACAAATACCGCAGCGCCTCAAGCTGAAACAAGGGAGCAAGCGGGACGGGTCTTCGGGCCGCAAAGCGAATACACGCGCAAGCGGGACGGGTCCTCGGGCCGCAAAGCGGCCTCGGCTTTGCCGAGGTGCCTCCGGCACCCGAAGACCCGTCCCGTTCAATCCGCTCCGGCACCCGAAGACCCGTCCCGTTCAATCCGCCCCGGCCGCAGATCGCCGCGAAGCGGCGAACAGGCCGTCCTTAAAACCCGCAAGCGAGGGGTGAGCCCGGGGCTGCCCCTCCGGCGTAGCTCACAAGCGAAG
>CALCGM010000463.1 GCA_937900985.1 uncultured Planctomycetaceae bacterium
CGGCCTCAAGACGACCGCGGCCGGCGAGGATCGATTTGTGCAGGTCGTCGACGCGAGCGAGCGTGGCCACGACCTCATCGAGGCTGGCCGCTCGTGCCTGGATGTCGCCGTGCACCAGATCGATCCGCCCAAGCGCCGCAGCCGAGCGGTCGGCCTTGGCATTCTGCGCGGCGAGCCGCTCCTGCAAAGCCTCGTAGCGGGCGACCGCCTTCTCCGCAGCATCAAGGCGTGCCTGCTGCGCCTCAAGCCGTGCCATCAGGCTCGTGCCTGCGGCCACACCCTTGCGAGAGGCGTTGAGCGAATCGACAGCCGACACCAGTCGATTCACCTGCCCTTCAAGCGACACGATCTGCTGGCGTGCCGGCCGTACGAAGAAGACGTAGGCAAACACGAGGGCAACGCCCGCGGTCACCATCGCCACTCTCGAAACCCCAATCCCGGAACGACTGCTGCCGTCCTCCTGCATCGTAAATGCCATTGTGAAACCCCCTGTGATCGTGAATGAAGCCGCTCGCTGAAGAATGAAGACGCCGGGGGAAAGGTCTGCGTGATTGCGACCTTTGGCCTGCGTTTCCTATCCCCCGCAAACGCCAACCTCTTGTTGGATCGGCAGGTCAACGCGATCGTTGGAGTCGACGCTACGGATTTCAGACCGAAACGAACGTGTCGGTTGCGCGGCAAGCGACGGCTGGAAAGTGGCGATCCTTCAGAGGATCTCTTCAAGAGTTGCCAGCCGGGCAGCAAGATCGGCCACCGTCGCCTCCAACGCGGCCACGCGATCGTGGAGCGATTCGTCGGAGGGGTGGTTCACAGCAGCAGCAGCCGGTGCAGCAGCGGGCGGCGGTGCTGATTCCGCGTGCGTAGCCGCTGCGGGAACGGCTGCCGCCGCGGGGGCGGCGACAGGGGTGACCGAGGTGCCGAGCTTGGCCTGCACCTTGGCGAGCTGTTCGGGTGTCATCAGGCCGTGGGTCAGCATCCGCCCGCGGCCCGGCGGTGAGAGCCAGACAATCAATCCTTTGGCGGCCATCGCATCCAGGAAGGTCCGCAGCGTGTCGAGGTCGGAAATATGGTCCATGCGGCTGGCACGGCCGCGCAGGTCGCCTTCGGTCTGGGCGCCCCGTAGGAGAAGCTCGCCCAAGATGGCGACCTCCTCCTTGGGTGGCTCGCGGTCGGTGGCCAGCCACTCATAGGCCAGGTGGCGGTAGCGGGCGAGACGGCCGTTGCCGTAGACCTCGGCCACGGCCCCTGACGCCCGCAGGCTGGTCAGCGCGCGGGTCACCTGCTCTTCGTCGAGCGTCATCACCGGATCGCGGTTGCTCTTCTGGTTGCAGCCGGTCATGACCGCATTGAGCGAGAGCGGGTAGCTATCGGGGGTTGTTTTCGCCTTCTCGATCAGCACCCCAAGCACCCGTCGCTCGATCGAATCGAGGGGGCGGACCTGCGAACTGGCTGAGGCGTCGCTCATCGTGTTTCTCTCTCAGTTGCTTTCGTTGCTCCCTGCGGCATGCAGGGGGGCGGTGTGGTGTGGGCAGCCATCGGGGCTAAAGAGATGGCTTCCCTCGTTGCCGCGGGCAGCCACGTAGGCAATCAGGTCGAGCACCTCATCGCGGGTCAGCCGGTCGAGGAGCCCCTTGGGCATGATCGACACTGCCGCGAGCGACCGCTCATCGATCGCGGACTTCTTGATTCGCACCGGCTCTGCCTTGGCCAGGGGATTCTCGACCAGGGCGATTTCGGTGGGCGTTTCCTCAACGACCAGGCCCGTGATCGCCCGTCCGTCGTCGGTGAGGATCGTGTTGGAGCGATACTTCTCGTCGATCTTCAGCGACGGATCGAGAATGTGCCGGGTGATCTCGACGGCGGTCATGTCTGCCGAGAGCTTGGCCAGCTCAGGCCCAAAGTCGTTGCCCTCGTCGCCGAGCTTGTGGCAGGCCACGCAGCTGGCTGTGCGGAAGAGTTCGCGGCCATGGATGAAGGAGCGGCCCTTCTCCATCGCGGCGACGCTCGCCTCAAGGTCGGCAAACGTCCATTCGGTCCTCGGCTTGCGATCTGTGAGCAGCTCGTCTTTGACCTGGAGTGGATTGGCGGCCAGGTAGGCAGCCGGGTCGGCGAGATACGCCTCAAGATCATCGACGACATACATCGCGCCAAACATCCGCCTCCAGTGGCCTGGGTAGGTGCAGACATAGGGATAGACGCCCGGCTCCGTTGGCACCTCGAAGGCGAGCTGCTGCGAGGTCTGCGGCTGCATCAGCGTGCCGGCGGTGAGCACAGCTGGGTCGGCCGGCACAAAGCTCCGCTTGGCAAACGCAGGATCCTGGGCCTGGGCTTCCGCCAGCTCGCCGATCCGCGCCATCTCGCCCGGCCGCACGATCACGAAGTTGTGCGGCATCGCGTCGATGTTTTCGAGCACAAAGAGCACAGGGCGGCCAGCCTGCACGGCGATGGTTTCCTGGTCGTAGGCCATCCGCTCATAAACGGTGCCGATACGGACCACCCGAACACCAAGCGTGGCAAGCTCGGCCCGGGCCTTTGCCCCTGCCTCTGCGGGCAGCAGCCGGCTGACGTTCTCCGCAAACTGCCAGGCGGTAAGACCGGCATCGCTCGATCGCTGCTCGGTCGATGACGAACTCAGCCAGGTGATCAATGGCGTCAGCAGCCCGCTCGCCTCTTCCACCGGCCACTTCTCGCGGGGAATCGTCAGCAGGGCGGCAATCGCGGCATCACGGTCGACGCCTGTGCGGACAAAGGGAGCGATCAGACGGAAGGCCTCCGCCTCGC
>CALCGM010000464.1 GCA_937900985.1 uncultured Planctomycetaceae bacterium
GCCGACTGGCTGCTGGCAGCGGTGCGGCGGCTGAGAGCGATCACAGAACCGACGGGGGCGGCAACCACCGCCTGGTCGGACATGCAGCCCTGGCTGGCTGACCGCCGGGCCAGAGAGCTGGCGGATCTCCTGCGGGCCCGTGCTGACAACGGCCTCGGCAGGGCTGAGACGGCCGCCTGGGTGACTGCTCAGCTTGAGCGGCCTCGCGAAGAACTCGACCCTCCGCCCCTGCTTTCCGGGCATGAACTGATGGCCGAAGGCGTGGCGAAAGGCCGCGATGTGGGCCGCTGGCTGGCCGCCATCCGCCAGCGGCAGCTCGACGGGGAGCTTGCCTCCAAAGAGGCCGCCATCGCCTGGCTGGCCCAGCAGCCACGCCACGAATCGACGGCATGACCGGCATGATCCTCCCACGTGGTGAGCGAACTGGTCGGCTCGCAGCCGCAGTGAACCGCGGCAGCGGCTGGATGTGCTGCATACTCAGAGTGAGCGGCGGCCATTCGGCCTCCGTCTGCTTGCTCGTCCGCCGGACTCCCTCTGCATGCACGGCTTCTTTTCCAAGATCATGGCCCTCGGCATTGTCGCCGCCGGCTTCTTTCTCACCGGCGATCTCCACTGGGTGATGGACCGCGTGGGGGGCTGGGCGCGGGGCGAGGTGGCCGAGCCTCCGGCCGCGGAGCCTGCCACGGTGGCGGCAGGGCCTGCCGTTCCCCTGGAGCCAGTGGCTCCTCCTCCGCAACCGCCAACGCCGGTCGCGGAGGCAATCCCGCCGGCCGCGGCCGTGGATGGAAGCCCTGCCGGGGACATCCCTGCAGGCGGCGTGGTGCTGCCAAGCCTCGGTCATGAACGGATCGAGGTCGCCGCCCTCAGGTCGGGAGATCGTATCCTCGCTCGCACCAGGCACGAGCTCGTGGCGTTTGACCTGATCGATCCCGCGAGTGGCGAAGCGGTGGAACACCGCCATGCCCTGCTCGCCTCCGATGTCGCCACCGCCGCAGCACTCACGACCCCACGGCGTGTGCTGCTGCCCGCAACGCTCGCCATCGGCCAGCCTGCCGCCTGTGCGGCCGTCTCGGGAAGCCACGACGCATCCCCACCGCCAGTTGGCAGCATCGATGCTCTCGGCATCGAGCGGCCGCTCGACTGACGACTTGGGTTTGTTCCGTTCGCAGCCGTGGAGGGATCAGCCCTCCACAGGCGCCCCATCGACCTGTTTGCGGGAGAGCCCGATCTTTCGATCGTCCGTGTCGACGCGGAGGATCTTCACCTCGAGCTGGTCGCCCACGTTCACGATTTCTTCGGGGTTTTCGACCTTGTCGTCGGAGAGCTCCGAGATGTGCAGCAGCCCCTCGAGGCCATCCTCAAGGCCGACAAACACGCCGAAGTTGGTGAGCTTCGTGACGGTTCCCTTGACGACGTCACCCGGCTTGTAGCGATCGGGGATGTCGCTGTTCCAGGGGTCTTCCTGCATCTGCTTCAGGCCGAGGGCGATCCGCCGCCGCTGCTGGTCGACCGAGAGCACCTTGCACTCGACCTCCTGCCCCTTGTCGACAACCTCGCTGGGGTGCGTCACCTTGCGGGTCCACGACATGTCGGTCACGTGCAGCAGACCATCGATGCCTTCGTCGATCTCGATGAAGGCACCGTAGTTGGTGAGGTTGCGGACGATGCCCTTGACGATCGCTCCAGGCGGGTAGTCGGCAGCGACCTTTTCCCAAGGATTCTGCTGGGTCTGCTTCATACCCAGCGAGATCTCTTGCTTCTCCTTGTTGATGGCGAGCACCACCACCTCGACGTCGTCGCCTGGCTTGACGAGTTCGCTCGGATGGCTGACCCGCTTCGTCCAGCTCATTTCGGAGATGTGCACGAGGCCCTCGACGCCATCTTCGAGCTTCACGAACGCACCGTAGCTCATCACGTTGACGACCGAGCCGGTGCACTTGGTGCCCACCGGATACTTGTCGGCCACCTTCGCCCACGGGCTGGCCGTCCGCTGCTTGAGGCCCAGGGCGATCTTTTCGCGATCGCGATCGATATGCAGCACCTGCACCTCGATCTCCTGGTCGATC
>CALCGM010000465.1 GCA_937900985.1 uncultured Planctomycetaceae bacterium
GGCTGCGGCTGCGGGTGCCTGGCCATCCGCTGCTGGGGGATTGCCTGAGAATGCTCGATGGTCCGGTGGCGGTGGCCGAGCCCGATCCGGCAGGTCGGGGCGTGCCCGTCACGGCGGAGGAGTGCCTCGAACGCTGCGGAGAGGAGATCACGCTGGTGCTCGACGATGGCCGCACACGCTACGCCCAGGCTCCCACCACGATTGCCGTCGATCCGTTGAGCTTTCAGCTGGTGCGGCCGGGGGTGATCGCCGAGGAGTCGATTCGCAGGCTGGCCAGCCTGATGGTGCTCTTCGTCTGCACCGGCAACACCTGCCGCAGCCCGATGGCTGAGGCGCTGTTTCGCGACATGGTGGCCAAGCAGCTTGGCTGCCGGCCTGACGAAATCGAGTCGCAGGGGGTGGTGGTGGCCAGCGCCGGGATCGCCGCCTGGGCCGGCGGGCGGGCGAGTGGCAACGCTGTCGAGGCGATGGAGGAGCGGGGCATCGACCTCACGTCGCATGCCAGCCAGCCGCTCAACGACGATCTGGTGCGGCAGGCCGACCTGATCTGGACGATGACCAACTCCCACCGGGCAGCGATCACCTCGCAGTTTCCCGAGGCAGCCCCTCGTGTGTCGGTGCTCTCGCCGGATCGCCGCGATGTGCTCGATCCGATCGGGGGCCCGCTGCCGGTGTATCGCGAGTGTGCCCGGCAAATCCACGATCATCTCGCAGCCAGGCTCAAGACACTCGATCTTGGCCCGCGGCGGGGGTAGATTCGTCGGCGTGGTGCTGCGGCGAACGGCCGCGGACGGTCGCATCTCGGAAGGGGATCGTATGCGGATCGCAATTGGGAGTGATCATCGAGGGGTCGAGGCACGCCTCCGCCTGATCGGGCTGCTGGAGCGGCTTGGCAACGAAGTCATCGACTGCGGCACGGACGGTACGAATCCTGTCGACTATCCCGATGTGGCCGCGAGCGTCGCCAATCGCGTCAGCGACCACTCAGTCGATCGTGGGATCCTGCTGTGCTGCACCGGCGTGGGAATGGCGATCGCTGCCAACAAAGTTGCCGGTGTGCGGGCAGCCACCTGCCACGACGAGGTCACGGCCGAAATGAGCCGTCGCCACAACGATCTCAACGTGCTCTGCCTGTCGGCTGAAATGATCGGCCCTGAGGTGCAAGACAAAATGCTCCAGACCTGGCTTTCAACGCCCTTCGAGGGTGGCCGGCATGCCCGCCGGGTGGAGAAAATCGCTGCCCTGGAAGTCGCCTGTGGCGAAAAAGTACGGGAAAAGGCGGGCTGACAAGGTAAGGGCGGAGCCCTGGGGCGGCGGCATAAAATCGTCGCTTCGTACCGATCGTGCCGTTGCCCGCCCCTCGGGAACCTCACAATTCGACGGCGGATTGATTGAACCGGGAAACGCCGTTGCTATCGTCGGAATTAGGCGGCATGAGCCGCTGAGATTCCTGAGGAAAGCAGCCCGATGCCGATAGCCCGTCACCCCAGTTCTGAAGACGTTGACTGCCTGCTCCGCAACGCCGAGCTGCGGGATCAGATCGAGCCATTTCTCGACGAGTCGATCCACGAAATCGATTTCTCGTCGATGCCCACGGCCGTCGAGAACCGCTTCCTGGAGTCGATGCTGGCCTGGGAGCAGGCGCCCATGACCCCGATCGCGCGGTGGTTCGCCCCGCCGCTGGCGCTGCCGCCGGCGAGCCTGCTCGAGGATGATGAGCTGCGGGAGCGGCTCTGGGAGACGATCGAGCAGCTCTTCTCCAAGCGGGTGGTGCTCGACTACGCCGACCATCTCAGTGATCTTGAGCTCTACTGCCTGATTCGCCGGGATATTCTCCCTGCCGCCATCAAGCAGGTCGACCTGCCAGACAACTACTTCCACTGGGACTGCAGCGCCTGCGACAGCGAAGACGCCACCATCTGGCTGACCTACTACGCCTCGGAAGCGGAGCGGGAGCAGTGGGCCATGGAGACCGGAGGCGACGTGCCACCGCGGGCGGTGCCCCCCTACCCGCGAGCCCTGCCGGCGGCTCCGGTCTGAGCGGCTGGTGCGCGACCTGCCGACAGGGGGTGGGCGGCGAGGCATTCCCCGCGCGGTGAATCGCTGTCCATCGCAGTCGGGAGCTGACGGCTTCGAAAGCGGCCGTCAGCGTCGTTTCCTGCCGACCTCTCATTTGGCATCCGTTTTGCCGCAGAGCAAGATGACAGAGGTGCTGATGTTTCTTTTCCTGTGAGGTCGTGTCATGCGAGCGTCTGCTCTGTGCTGTGCGTCGGTTCTCGTGGTGTGCTCGATCGTGCTGCAGCCAGGAGCGGCGGTGGCCGAGGAAAGCGAAACACTGCGTGCGGAGACGATCGCCGCGGCCTCGCGGTATCTCGCTGAGATCGGGCAGGCAGAAGACGGCAGCTTTTCTGCCGAGGCCGGGCCAGCGGTCACGGCGCTGGCCGTCACAGGGCTGTTGCGAACAGGCACGCCGGCGGATGCCGAGGTCGTCCGCCGTGGCCTCGACTATCTCCTCTCGTTTTCCCAGCCGACTGGCGGCATTCATCCGGCCGACTCTCCCTATGCCAACTACGAGACGTCGATTGCCGTGATGGCGTTGGTCGCCGGCAACGCCGATGGGCGGCACGATGCGACGATCGCACGCGCTGAGGCGTTTCTCAAAGGGCTGCAGTGGGATGGCGGGGAGTCGATCGAGCCGTCTGATCCGGCCTATGGCGGGGCTGGCTACGGCAGCAAGCAGCGGCCAGACCTGTCCAACACCGCCTTCCTGGTTGAGGCCCTGCGGGCCGCGGGGGTTGCCGAAGACGACCCGGCGATCCAGCGGGCGCTGGTGTTTGTGTCTCGCACGCAAAACCTCGAAGGCCCGGCCAACACGATGCCGTTTGCCGCCAAGAATCCTGACGGCGGCTTCTACTACACGCCTGCCAACGGCGGGGAGAGCCAGGCGGGCGAGACGCCAAACGGTGGCCTGCGAAGCTATGCCTCGATGACCTATGCGGGCCTCAAGAGCATGATCTTCGCCGGCCTCGATGCGGAGGATCCCCGCGTGCAGGCGGCGATCGAGTGGCTGCGGAAGCACTACACATTCACGGAAAACCCGGGCATGGGCGATGCCGGGCTCTACTACTTCTATCAGACCGCCGCCAAGGCTCTCGACGTGCTCGGCGACGACATCTTCGTCGATGCTGCGGGGGCCGAGCATGCCTGGCGAGAAGAACTCGTGGCCGAGCTTGCCAGCCGGCAGCAGGACGACGGCTCCTGGGTCAACGACAACGCCCGTTGGCTCGAAGGCGATCCGAATCTCGTCACGGCCTATGCGCTGCTGGCCCTGGCAGCCTGTCAGAACTGACGCAGCTGCCGGCGTGCACCGGCCGGCTCACCACTGGTGGTGCACAAGCGGGCGGATCATCTCGTCATACACCGCCTGCACCTCCGCCATCATGGCTGCCGGGAGAGGAGCGAGAGCCGACGCCTGGGCGTTGGCCCGCACCTGCTCGGCCTTGCGGGCGCCGGGGATCACGGTGGAGATGCCGTCGTGGGAGAGGATCCAGGCCAGGGCAAACTGGGCGAGGCTGGCTCCCTCAGGCACGAGCGAACGGAGCCGTTCGACCGCAGCCAGGCCCGTCTCGTAGTCGACGCCGGAGAAGGTCTCTCCCTTGTCGAAGACCTCGCCCTGCCGATTGAAGCTGCGGTGATCGTCGGCAGGAAACACCGTCTCGGCCGTGAAGCGGCCCGAGAGCATGCCACTGGCCAGCGGCACCCTGGCAATCACCGCCACGTTGCGACGCGCGGCCTCGGCGAGGAACCGCTCCGCAGGCTTGAGCCGGAAGCAGTTGAAAATGATCTGCACGCAGGCAACACCGGGATACTCGATCGCGGCCAGAGCCTCGTCGACCTTCTCGACGCTCACGCCGTAGTGGCCAATCTTGCCAGCGGCCACGAGGTCATCGAGGGCGGCAAAGACCTCAGGGCGGGCATACACCTCGCTCGGCGGGCAGTGCAGCTGCACGAGCTCCAGCTGCTCGACCTCAAGGTTCTTCAGGCTGCGGTCGACGAAGGCGGAAAGGTTGTCGGCGTTGTAGCCGTCGGCGGTGTGCGGTGAGAGCCGTCGGCCGGCCTTGGTGATCACATGAAGTGGCTCGCTTCGCTCCTTGCGAAGCCGGGCGATCAGCCGCTCAGAGAGGCCATCACCATAGACATCGGCGGTGTCGAAGAGGGTGATGCCCTGATCGACCGCAGCATGCAGGGCGGCCATCGACTCCGCATCGTCAGCCCCTCCCCACTGGCCGCCGCCGATGCCCCAGGCCCCAAAGCCGATTTCAGAAACCTGCCAGCCGGTCTTGCCAAACGTCCGATGGTTCATGCCACTCCCTTTCACTGCCCTGTCTCGCGAGGACGGTAGTCTACAGTCAGAGGGTGCGTTCATCAGGCCGACACGCGGAGCTACGATGCAAGCCGACGCGGAGCAATCGATGCCGTGGTGGGGGGACCCGCGGGCCTGGCCGCTGGCTGTGTCGGGCGTGCTCCTGACGGTGAGTGGCCTCGTCCATGTGCTCGTCTGGGCGATCGACGGTGGGCCGTGGGAAGGGCCGGTCACCTGGCGGAAGCCGATCCTGTTTGGCATCTCCGGCGGGCTCACGGCGATCTCGGCCGGCTGGGCGTTTGCCAAGCTGCCGCAGCGACGCTGGGATCGGCTGCTTGCCTGGAGCACCGCGGTCACCCTCACGGTGGAGGTTGGCCTGATCGACATCCAGCAGTGGCGCGGAGTGGCCAGCCACTTCAATCGCGAAACGCCTCTCGACTCGTTTCTCTACGACGCGATGGGCGGTCTCATTGTGTGGGTCACGCTCGTGTCCGCGGATCTGATGCTGCGGTTTTTTCGCAGCCCGGTCGCGGTCTCTCCAGACATGCTGCTGGCAGCCCGCAGCGGCCTAGTGGCACTCGTGTGGAGCTGCCTGCTCGGCATCTGGGTGAGTGTCCACGGTGACCTGCAGGTGATGGCCGGCATGCAGCCGGAGCGGTTTGGCGCGGCGGGCGTGCCCAAGTTTGCCCATGGGGCGGTGATCCACGCCTTGCAGTGGCTGCCGATGCTTGCCTGGGCCGGCCGGCGAGCGGGAATCGAAGAGCGGCAGCGGGTGTGGCAGGTGGCTGCGGCGAGCCTGGGGACCTTCCTGTTGGCGGCCTACGCCCTGCTGCAAACGATCGCGGGGCGACCACGGGTGGATGGCTCGCTGCCGCTGGTGGGGCTGCTTGTTGCCGCGGTTGGCCTGCTGCTGTGGCCGACGGCCGTCACGCTTCTGCGGCTTGTGGCTGGTCGTCGACGGCAACTGCCCGCCTGAGGCTCGTGCGGGCGATCAGGTGCACGAGAAAGCCGACCGGGCCGGCGAGGAAGGTCAGCAGCAGCGCGATCGACCGCAGCGGCCAGGGAATCTGCAGCCTGACCGCATCGCGAGCGATCCACGCTCCCACGACCATGTCAAACACGAGGTAGTGGGTCCAGGCCGCAGCAAACGCCCAGTCGTTGCTGAAGAGCTCTTGGAGCCCGTCGAGGGTGGAGAGGTCTGCGGGCATCGGGCCGCCCGCAGCGACCTGCCAGCCGATCACCGCCGCATAGCCGCAGGCGAGCACCGCCGGCACCAGGATCGCGCAGAGTAGTCCCGACACCACCCGCCAGCCGGGGGCCAGCAGCAACGCGATCCAGGCCACCAGGGCGACGGTGTTGGTGGCCTGGAAAAAAGTCTGGGGCATCGGTGGGCTCGCTGGCTGCAGGGTGGCTCGGTGTGTGCTGCCCGGCAGCATCAGCCCGCCCCGCGGTCCGCGTCAAGCATTGCCACCGATGACGGGGTTCGACCATCCTCAAAGTCGCGGTACAACAAATGGTGTTTTGGCGAGGGAATCTTCGTTCTTCGGGAGAGAAGCGATGGCAGGGGTCGTGCGGGAAGCGAGCGTGGAGAGAGCTGTTTGGCGGACGATCGCAGCGGCTGCTGGGGTGCTGTTTCTGCTTGCAGATGGACCTGTCAGCCAGGGGCAGGCCGCGGAGATCGAGAAGTGGGTCGACGCGACCGGCAAGTACACGATCGAGGCCTCGTTTGTGAGCGAGGTCGATGGCGTGGTCACCCTTCAGAAGGCCAACGGCGACGAGGTGGAGGTGCCGCTGGCCAAACTCAACACAGCCAGCCAGGAGCGGGTGAAGGAACTCCTCAGCATGGCCGACGACAACCCGTTCAAGCCGGCTGGCAGTGAGGAGATGAGCCCGTTCGAAACCAAGGAGCGATCGGGGGCCTCAGGCAGCCGGCCGTCGGGCAGGTCGCGTCGCGACGCAGACGACGAAGACGACGGCCCCTCAGGACCGCCCCGACAGCTGCAGGTCGATGTGCAGCGGTCGGAGCTGATCGCCAGCGTTGGTGGCGGAAGCTGGAAGGTGACGCTCGGCGAGCCGGTCGCTGGCATTGCGGAGCCACGCCCAACAGCCTTTCCCGGAAAGTCCAACTTCTTTGAGAAGATGCTGGAAATCGCCATCTCAAACGACCAGCGGCATGCGCTGGTGGTCACAACGCTCGATGAGCCGAAGCCGGAGGGCTCGCTGAGGCTTTCGGTGTGTGACCTCGAGCGGGGCAAGGCGACGACGGCCGCGAGCACCGGCCGCATGGCGCCCCTCGCGCTGCACAACGACGGGGAGCATGTGATCATGCGGCGGGCCGAGTTTGGCTTCGGCAAGGCCGACCGGCTGGAGATCTGGCAGCTCCGCGGCCGCTCGGTCAAAAAACTCGTCTCCTTTATTCCCCACGACGACGCCCGCAACGGGAGCCGCGACGTGCAGTGGGCACGGTTTCTTGGTGACGACCGATTTGTCACGTCTGGCAACGGCATGCTCGTGATCTGGTCGTTTCCCGACTGCGAGCCGATTGCGCGGCTGCCCGCCGGTGGCCGGCCGGCGTTGAGCCCCGACGGCAGACTGATCGCCTGGTGCGACGCGGAGAACGTGGGCCTCTTCGACGTCGAGGCGATGGAGGTGGTCGCCCAGCAGCCGACCCCCGACCGGCTCCACGACCCGAAGGTGGCCTTCAGCCCGAGCGGCAAGCGGCTGGCCTGCATCGCGCAGGACCGGCTGCTGGTCTGGAACACTGAAAACGGCGACACGATCCAAGACATGAAGGTGCCGAGTGTGCACATCTTCACCGGCATCGATTTTCCCGACGAAGACTACGTGCTCGGCGGCAATCAGTTTTTGATCGGCGTGGAAAACCAGGTGCTGCTGTGGACCTACTCCGGCCAGCAGCAGGTGACGACGGCAGGCCCGTGGACCTACTTCGGCACGTTTGAGGATCAGACCGGCGCCCTGCTGCCGATGAAGATCCCGCATCCGGGCGCCATCAACATGCTCGCAAAGGCCTCCAGCGATCCCAACCTGTTTGTGCTCAAGGAGGGAACGAGGGTGCGGCTGGATGTCAGCGGCCTGCCCAACGTCACCGAACAGAACCGGGCGATTCAGGGGCTCGTGAAGCGGGTGGCTGCCAGCGGCAGTGTGGCGGAGCCGGACGGCAAGATCGTGCTCGTGGCCAGCGTCGAGGGGCCCACCCAGGAAACCCTGTCGCTTCGCAACTCGGGCGACTACACGGTGCAGAAGTATGTGACGAGGCTGAAGTATGTCTACGAAGGACAGGTGCTCTGGCAGACCTCCACATCCAACGTCCCCGGAGGGCCGGTGATCTTCTTCAACCTCGAAGACGGGGAGAACATCGGCGACTGGCTGAAGAAGCGGGAGAAGCCCGACTATGAGCTCTT
>CALCGM010000466.1 GCA_937900985.1 uncultured Planctomycetaceae bacterium
GTGCGTGCTTGTGGCCAGCTCGCGATTGTTGGCATCGCGAAAGACCACCGTCACAGCTCTATCGGCCAAGGCCTCGTAGCTTCCGCCGCGGGTGTCTGCCTCACAGGCGATGCCCTTGTAGAACACGGTCTGGCCTGGCCGGTGGATGCCGCGGTCAGTCACCACGATCGCCGATCGCGTCCGCTGCGGACGTCGGTAGCGGCGGATTGAGGTACGGCCAGCACCGATGCGATGCGTCACACCATCGAGCACGGCGGTGGCTCCGAGCACCACGGCCTCCCGGCTGATCATGTCGCCTGTGAGCCGAATCTGGTAGCGGCCCTCGGCGTCGGTCGTGGCGGAAGCGTTCCGCAAAAACGCCTGCTGCTGACGGTTCCGCGGCTGCACAAACGCCTCCACGGTGGCACCCGCGAGGGGCTCACCGGTGCGAATATCAACGAGGTGCCCCGACAGTTCGCCGTCGCCAACGTCGCGAGCCCCCTCTGGCCTGGTGCCTCCCTCCCGCTCGACCGCCGTGGGCTCCGCCGTGTCGGCCACCAGAGCCAGCCGGCTGACCCACACGAAGCAGCCACTGACCACGTTGTCGCTCTCGGAGAAGGTTTCGTTGGCCGAGGCCAGCACCCAGTAGCAGCCAGGGGGCAGATCGTGGGGAACGGGAATGTCGTGGCTTCGACTTTTGAAATCGGGAGTGGCCGGAATATCGGCAGGAAAGGCTTTGATCGGCTTGGCGGCGAGGATCTTCCGGCGGTCGTCTGCCTCCAGCCACTGCCACTCCGGCCGGCCTGCTTCCAGCCGTTCCTCCCAGTCAGCGGCCACAACCCGCAGAGAAACCCGTGCGAGATTGAGGTAGTTGGCCCGAATGACCGGCCATGGCTCAGCCCAGGTCCGCTCGGTCGCGAGCTCCAGTGAGGCCGCCTCGATGCGGGCGATCAGATTGCGGCACTCGGCGCCGCCGGCCGACGTCGGGTGGGCGGCCACGCCTTCGCTGGCGAGGGCATGCGCCGCTGTCGGGTCGCCCTGCTCAAGCATCCGCTCCGCAAGCGCGGCCCGCCCTCGGGTGGCGAGCGGATGATCACCCGCCTCCTCGATGAACCGCTCGAGGGCCTGCTGCATGTGCTCTTCGACCGCCTCACCAACGGCCACATCTGCCGCCCACTCGATCCGCTCCAGGTCGATCGCGAGCCCCGGCATGGGATCAGCATCGCCTGCGTGGCCACGGAGCCATGTCTGGTAGAGCGCCACCGCCTTGGCGACCGGCGAGGCAACGTCGCTCGTCTCCGCCGCAACGTCCCAGGCGAGAAACGCGCCACGGCTGCCCAGCAGCGGCCCCGAGGCATCCGGCTCAAACACATCTTCCGGAGCCACCAGCCCCCGCTCGCCCGACGCGGCAAAGGCGACGGCATTGGCCATCACCACATCCCAGAGCGTCGGCCGCATCGCCACAGCACGTGCCACATCCTCGGGGCTGTCCCCGGTCTTCGCATCCGACCGACCGACGCGGACCACGCCAGGATCCAGAATCGCTCTCCACTCGTCGGTGGGCAGCAGCTTCAGCGACTCGGCATCCCCCAGGGCTCGCTCAAACCGCCGCTCGATCTCGGCGATGATCAGTGGCAGGTCCCACTCGGCAATCGTCGCCAGGTCTTCCGACGCCACGCCACCACGGGTGCGCTGGGCAAACCGCCAGCGATTTGCCAGGAAGTAGTTCCAGGTCCAGTTGGCAGCCACGGTCTCCAGCACGCTGCGGGTCTGCGGAGCCGCCGCAGCGATGGCCGCATCGAGGCGGAGCAGCCGCTCCGGGTCGTCCGCCGGGCGGTCGCCGGTCTCAGCGAGCACCCGCGTGGCGATTCCACGAGCCACCTCGGCCCAGGCCCCATCGGCAATCGCGTCTTCCACGAGGCCTTCGAGCGCCGCGGCCGCCGACTTTGGCCGTCCCTCGCGGAGGTTTTGTTCGACCTTTTGCCAGGCAGCTTTTCGTGGCCCCGCGGGAACGTTGGCCTCACCAGGTGATCGTCGCATCGCCAGCATGCCTCCGAGAAACACCACCAGACACGAGGCGACAACAAGATGGGATGCCCGAACCCGCATGGGACGCCCTCCAAGAACTGTCAGCTGATCGAGAAAACGCAGCAGCCCACGTCACGCATGTGGACCTCCCCAGCCGATGGCCAGCCGACGGCCTTCATCGTACGCGACAGCCCCCTGAACGATGGACAGGGCTTTGTCGGTGGCATGCCGGTGGCTGGGCTGCGGCGGCGGCCCGCCCGCTGTTCGACGCACGAAACGGTCAGGAAGTTCCGTCGATTTCGGCCTGCCCCAGCCAGCGGTGCACAACGCCGGCGTCGATCCCCAGCAGGTCGAGCGCCCGCCCCACCGTCTGCGTGACCGCCTCATCCAGGCTGGTGATTCCCGCGTAAAACGCAGGCACTGGTGGCATCAGGATCGCCCCGCTGGCCGTGGCTCGGGCCATCAGTTCGATGTGGCCCGCGTGCAGCGGCGTCTCACGAAACAGCAGCACCACCCGCCGCCGCTCCTTCAGCTGCACGTCGGC
>CALCGM010000467.1 GCA_937900985.1 uncultured Planctomycetaceae bacterium
CTCTCTGTGCTCGCCTGTGCTGCCAGCTGGAACATCTCGAAGCATGTGAAGGCCTATTTCGTGCTCTTCCTGCTTTTGGAGACGGGCATGATCGGTGTGTTTGTCTCGCTCGATTTCTTCCTGTTCTACGTGTTCTGGGAAGTGATGCTGTTGCCGATGTACTTTCTCATCGGCATCTGGGGCGGGCCGCGGCGGGAGTATGCCGCGATCAAGTTCTTTCTCTACACGCTGCTCGGCAGCGTGCTGATGCTGCTGGCCATCCTGATGCTCTACTTCAACAGCGATGTGAAGCTGCTGAGCGACGAACAGCTGATTGCCACCCACGTGGTGAGCCCTCAGCTCGAGGCGGCGGAGCAGGCGGAAGCGATCGCAGCGCTGCGGGCCTCCGACTCGGCGGTTCATTCCTTCAATCTGTTGGCGCTGGCGGCGATTGGCCAGATGCCAGACTCGCCGTTTGCGGCTGCCCAGGTGTTTGGCATGAACCTGGAGGTGCTGGCGTTTCTGCTGCTCCTGATCGGGTTTGTAATCAAGGTGCCGGTGGTGCCAGTGCACACCTGGCTGCCCGATGCTCACGTCGAGGCTCCAACGCCAATCTCGATGATCCTGGCAGGCGTTCTGCTGAAGCTCGGCGGCTACGGGATCATCCGGATCTGCTACCCGATCTGTCCTGGGGGTGGCCTGGAACTTGCCTGGCTCGTCTGCGGTGTGGGCGTTGTCTCGATGCTCTACGGTGCCTTTGCGGCGCTCGCTCAGAAAGACTTCAAACGGATGGTGGCCTACAGCTCCGTCAGCCACATGGGCTATGTGATGCTGGGCCTGGGCGTCTGGAGTGCGGTCGCTGGCCGTGAGTATGCCTGGGAGTCATGGGCTCAGGGTGTCAACGGGGCGATGTTTCAGATGCTCGCCCACGGCATCTCGTCAGCCGGCATGTTCTTTATGGTCGGCGTGCTCTACGACCGGGTGCATCACCGCAACCTGGAAGAGTTTGGCGGCATTTTTGGCCGGATGCCTGTCTACGCAGGGATGGCGGTCGCAGTGTTCTTCGCGGGCCTCGGCCTTCCAGGCCTGTGTGGCTTCATTGGTGAGGTGCTCGTGACGCTCTCCGCCTGGAACTACAGCCATGTCTACGCGGCCCTGTCGGCGTTTACGGTGATTCTGACAGCGGGCTATATCCTCTGGGCAATCCAGCGGGTCTACCTCGGGGCGGAGTATCGTGGTCCTCACGAAGAGGCCCTGACGCCGATGACGCGACGCGAACTGGCGATCGCCACGCCGTTGGTCTTCCTCTCTGTTGTTTTCGGGGTCTACCCGCAGTCGCTCTTCGACTACGTCACGCCGTCGGTGAATCAGCAGGTGGAGACGCTGGCGGCATGGACCCGCGATGTGCATGACGCCGATGCGAATGCGGACGTGGTGCAGGCTGCCAACAACGCTGCCCTTCAACACGTGGCTGCCAACTCGGGGGTATCGACGCCGTGAATCCTGCCTCGTTTCTCACGCCGGTTCTTCACGACACACTACAGGTGTCGCTGCCTTTGTTCCGCACGGAACTGGCCCTGGCAGCCACCATCGTGCTCGTGTTGCTCGTGCGGATGCTGCCCGGGCTTCGTCGCTTGGATTCAGGCGTGGTCGCGCTGGGCGGTGTTTTGTTTGCTGCCTGGTATGCCTGGAGCGACCTCAGGAGCTTGCCTGGCTCGCCTTGGCTCGTGGGGACGGCGTCGCCGGATCGGGTGGAGCTTTTCACCGGCCTGTTGGTGTTTGATCCGCTCACGGCGTTTATCCGGTTTCTGCTTGCCGGCTTTCTGGTGATGTTCAGCGTGTTCACCAGAATCACGGGAATCCCCGACCAGGAAGACGCTGCAGATTTCAATGTGCTGGTGCTCGGCGCGACGCTCGGGATGTGCCTGATGGCATCAGCAAACCATCTGCTGGCTGTGTTTATGGCCGTCGAAATGGCGAGCGTGCCGAGCTATGCCCTGGCTGGCTTGCTCAAGGGGCGACGGACCAGTTCCGAGGCAGCGCTGAAATACGCGGTCTACGGTGCCGGTGCCGCGGGGGTCATGCTCTACGGCATCAGCCTGCTGGCGGGATCGCTCGGAACCTTTCACCTGCCCACGGCAGCGACCCGTTTGGCTGCGATCGGCAGTGCGGGCTTCCCCGATGGCGCTGCCATGGTGCTCATGCTGGGCGGACTGATGCTGGGCGTTGGCCTTGCCTTCAAGCTTTCCGCCGTGCCGTTCCACTTCTGGGCGCCGGACGTGTTTGAGGGGGCTGCGGCGGAGATTGGTGGTTTCCTCTCCGTTGCGAGCAAAACCGCAGCCGTGGCACTGCTGGTGCGGGTGGCTCTCGGCTTTGGAATGCCGGCTCCCGCCTCGGAGACGGTGCCACCAGCGGTCGCGGTGATGGCCGGCGAAGAGGGTGGTCAGACCAGCGGTGTCGACCGCAGCGGCGTGCGGTTTGTGGCGATGCGTCAGGAAGGCGGGGCAGGCGACGCAGTCGAGCCCGCTTCGGTGCTCGCTCCGGCCGCGGCGGCTCAGCGTGAGTCGGAACGAGCCGGCTTGGCGGGGGTGCGTTCGTTTACCGTGGCGGTGATTGCACTGCTGGCGGCGATCACCTGCACGCTGGGCAACCTGGGAGCCTACGGGCAGACGAACATCAAGCGGATGCTCGCCTATTCAACGATCGCGCATGCCGGATACCTGATGATGGGAGTCGCGGCGGCGGTGGCGCTTGCTGGCAGCAATCCCTCATTGGCAGCCACCGCGGTGGCTGCGGTGTCGTTCTATCTGGCGACCTATCTGTTCATGAACATGTCGGCCTTCCTGATCGTGGCGGTGCTGAGGAATCGGCTGCGGAGTGAGGAGATCAGCAGCTATGCCGGGCTGGTGAAGACAAGCCCCGGTTTGGTGGTGCTGATGGGCGTGGTGCTCGTGAGCCTGATCGGCCTGCCGCCCTTGGCTGGATTTGTCGGGAAGTTCTTGGTGTTTGCCGCACTGGTGGAAGGGATCACGGTCTCGGCCGAAGGCAGCATCTTGCTGGCGTTGCTGGTGGTGGGGGGCCTCAACACGGTGCTGAGCCTCTTCTACTACCTCCGCGTTTTGAAGGTGATGACGTTTGATCCGCCTCCTGCCGATCGGCCGCAGCCGAGCGTGGGCCTTGTCTCGCTCTCAGGTGCTGCGATCACGGCGTTTGTGGTGCCGATCGTGATCTTCGGTGTGTTCTGGTCGGGCCTCTACACCCTGGCGCACCTCACAGGGGGGATTGTTTCCTGATCGAGCCCGGGCCGCTCTGGGGCGGGGCTCGATGAACGAAGGAAGACGACTGACCGATGCCTGCAAATCCAACCAGCGATCTCTCGAGCGAGCGGCTCGTGCACCTGATGCAGTCGCTCGGGCCGTCACTCGCGCTTTTCATCGACGATTCCGGCATCTGGTCGAGGCCGGGGGCTGAGGAAATCAAGCTTGCGATTGCTGATCTGTGCACCGACCTGAGAAGTCTTATTGATCGGGCGGGCGTGCTGCTGGACGAACGCGACATCCCCACCCCGCAGGTGGAGTATCCGATTCGCTACACGGCCCTGCACGACATCGATCTCGGATATCTGCTTCCTCAGCTTCATCAGGAAACTCGTGGCCAGATTGCTGCGGTCGAGTCCTGGGGCGATACGGCGGGAGATGGAGGCGACGTTCTTCGGGAAGCTCGGATCACGCTCCAGTCGCACCTCGATGTGCTCGCTCAGCTCTCCGCACAAAAGAAGAGCAGCCAGGCTGAGGCGGTGAAGCCGTCTGAGGCGACCTGACTCGGCTCCTCTTCAATGGCAGCACCGTCTGATGGAATTCTTTGACAGTCACTGCCACCTCGACCCAATGCGGTATGGAGGCGATCTTCCCGGCGTGCTTGAGCGAGCGCGTGCTGCCGGAGTGTGCTTTCTGCACGTAATCGGCACCCGGGCGGTCGATAGTGCTGCCGCGGCCGATCTGGCCGAACGGGAAGAGGGCCTGACCGCTTCGGCGGGCATCCACCCCAACGATGCGGCGGAGGCCGATGATGAGGAGTGGGAGCAGGTGGTGCAGCTCGTCGAGTCTGGCCGGGTGCAGGCGGTCGGCGAAACCGGCCTCGACTGGTATCGTGACACGGCTCCACCCGATCGGCAGAGGCTGTTCTTCGACCGCCACATCCGTCTGGCCCAGCGGGTGGGGCTGCCGCTGGTGATTCACACGCGGGAAAGCACCGACGACGTGCTCGCCATGCTTCGGGAAGCCTTGGAGCGGGGGCCACTGACGGCCGTCTTGCACTCGTTCACCGGGACGGCCGAGCAGGCGGCCGAAGCGGTGCGGTTGGGCTGCTCCATCGGATTTGCCGGGATGGCGACGTTTCGCTCCGGCGGGGCAGTGCGGGAGGTGGCGGTGGGGGTTCCGGCGGATCGGTTGCTGATCGAAACCGACAGTCCCTTTCTCTCGCCAGAGCCGCTGCGGGGCCGCCGCAACGAGCCGGCGCATGTGATTCATACGGCCCGCTGCCTGGCGATCGCCAGGGGGGAAAGCCTTGAGTCGCTTGCCTCAGCAACGACCGCCAACGCTCGGCGGCTGTTTCATCGCCGCTGAGCCTGCTGCGTTACGACTCTCGGCCTCGGGGGCGTGGCCGAGGGAATGACGCTGAGCAAATTTTTGGTAGGCTACCGCACAGGTCTGCCGTGGGGGCGGACCGCCCCATGCACTCCGACGGATGGTGTCGATGTCGACTTTTCGCAAGCTCAACGTCTCCCGTGTCAAAGATGTTGATGTCGTGATCTTCAAAGACAGCAAAATCCTCGATGAGGAACTGCTGGATGAGCTGCGGACCGAACTCTCGGCTGTGGTTGGCAATCGGCCCGCGCCGGACGTCCTGCTCGACTTCTCCAACGTCGAGTTTATGTCGAGTGCGATGCTCGGCTTGCTTGGCGTGGTGCATCGCAAGATGAAGAAGGCTGATGGCCGGCTGAAGATGTGCTCCATTCGCCCCGAGATCTTCACCGTCTTCAAGCTGACGAATCTCGACAAGCTTTTCAGCATCTACGGCGATGCCGGGGATGCGATGAAGGCTTTTGAGTAGGCTGCCGCTCGCCCGCAATCTGGCAGGGTTCAGGACGCTGGCAGTGTTTACGAAGAGAGTTGGGAAGGAGCCGGCATGAACGCGGTCGACATCGTGGTCGCCGAGGACAGTCGCATCCAGGCGCGGATGCTTGAAAAGGTTCTCGTCGATGCTGGCCATTCAGTGCGGCTGGCTGAGCATGGCGGCAAGGCCTTGGAGCTCGTTCGGGAGCGGCGGCCGGATGTGATCATCTCCGACATTGAGATGCCGGAGATGGATGGCTACTCGTTCTGCAAAGCCGTCAAGTCGGATCCAGAGCTGCGGACCGTCCCGTTGATTCTGCTCTCTACGCTGTCGGATCCGGTCGACATCATTCGTGGTCTCGATGCAGGGGCCGACAACTATGTCACCAAGCCCTATGACCCAGGGTATCTGCTGGCGAGGATGGGTGACCTGCTCGCCACGCCGATCGAGACCGATACGGCCGGTGAAGCGACGCTTGATGTCACGCTTGCTGGTCAGACTTTTCAGGTGAAGGCCGGGCGTCAGCAGGTGCTCAATCTGCTCGTTTCCACGTTTGAAAACGCGGTCACGAAAAACAAAGAGCTGGTCGTCGTCAACCGTGACCTCTCGCTCGCCCGCGACGAACTGCAGCGATCCAACCAGGAACTGACCGCCCTCAACGAGCGGATTTCGCGGATCAACAAGCAGATGACGCGAGACCTGGAGGCTGCCGCACGCGTGCAGCAGTCGCTCCTGCCGGATGAGGAAGTCACCGTCCCGCAGGTCGATCTCGCCTGGCGGTATGTGCCCTGCCAGAGTCTTGCTGGCGATTTTCTCAATGTGTTTCAGCTCGATGCTGAGCACCTGGGGCTCTACGTGGTCGATGTCAGCGGCCACGGAGTGCCGTCGTCACTGATGGCCGTGACCGTGGGGCGATTTCTCTCGCCGAAAGTGTCTGACTCATCGCTGCTTGTGCGTCCTGATGGCAACGGCGGGATCAAGCTCGCCACGCCCTCTGAGGTTGCCTTTCAGCTCAACGGGCTTTTCCAAGCCGATGAGTTTTCCGGGCTCTACTTCACGATGCTCTATGGCGTGCTGCATGTCCCGAGCGGCCGCCTGCGGTATGTGTCGGCGGGGCACACCCCACTGGCCCAGGTCGCCGCCGATGGCACGGCCACGCTGCACGAGATGAGTGGTTTTCCTGTGGGCTTTGTGCCCGAGGTTGAGTTTGACGAGGAGTCGCTGACGCTCTCGCCTGGCGACCGCATCTACCTTTATTCCGACGGTGTGCCTGAGGCAATGAACGCCGAACGCGAGCAGTTTGGTGACGAAGCGATGAAGGCGGTGCTGTCGCAAGGCCGCAGAGACGGCCTTGATGGAACCGTCGCGTCGCTGCTCTCGGCGGTTGAAACGTGGTGTGTGCCCAACGGTCCACTCGACGACGTGTCGATCCTCGGCCTGGAGTGGGGCGGCGGGAACTGACGCGGCTTCTCGGCCCTCTGTGGGTCGACCTTAAGACGCCTTCTTCAGCGTTTCAAGGGAATGTAGTAGCTACAGCCCGTGCCTATTTTCCGCTCATACCCGATATCCATACCGAGCATTGTTTCGGCCCCACCGAGAAACAGGGCGCCGTCTGGCCGCAGCGTGCGTCGCATCCTCTCCAAGACGGCAATGCGTGTGGGCACATCGAAGTAGAGCAGCACGTTTCGCAGCAGAATGAAGTCGCAGGCGGGCATCGTCGGCCAGGGCTGTGTGAGATTGAGCTGACGAAACTCGATGAGCGAACGACAGCTCTGTGTCACGCTCCAGCGGCCCTGGAGCGGCCGGAAGTACTTCGCCTTCATGGCAGGGCTCAGGCCACGGGCCGTTTCCAGCTCGCTGTAGACTCCCTCCCTTGCTCGGCCCAGGGCGATCTGAGAAAGATCTGAGGCGATGATCCGCACTCGCCAGCCGGAGAGCAGGCTTGAGAAGCGTTCGTGCAGCAGCATCGCCAGGCTGTAGGGCTCCTGGCCAGTGGAGCAGGCTGCTGACCAGATCACGAGCTGCTTCATCACGCCGCGACGAGCCAGCAGGTCTGGAATCAGTCGGGCCAGCGTTTCAAACGGAGCCTTGTCGCGAAAAAACGACGTTTCGTGGGTCATCATCGCGCAGATGACCTCGTCGACAAGCTGGGCGTCGTTGGTGTTCCGCAACGCCGCGACCAGGGCGTCGATGTCTGCCAGCCCTCGCTGCCGTGCCACCGGACGCAGGCGAGCCTCCACGAGATACTGCTTGGACTCGTCGAGCGACACGCCCGAGACTCGCTTGAGAAAGGCCCGCAGGTAGGCGAACTGCGGAGGACTGATCTGCATGCGGGGATCCTGGGCGTCTGTCAGGAGGCGCCAGCCGTGCGGCGACGCAGCCGCAAGCCGACTTCGGCGCCAAGCTGCGCCAGAGGCAGGATGGCATCGGCGAGCCCCGCTCTCGCCACTTCACCAGGCATGCCCCACACCAC
>CALCGM010000468.1 GCA_937900985.1 uncultured Planctomycetaceae bacterium
TTGCCGCGGCTGTCGGTGGTGTCGCCCCAGGAGCCATCCGGGAGCTGCGTGGCGATCAGCCAGCCCGCGGCCCGGCCGATGGCCCGTCGGTCAAAAGGAAGACCCACCTGCAGCAGGGCGTTGATCGCCGTGGCGGTTGAGAGCGCACTTGTCGAGAGCCGCCCGGCCCAGCGGCCATCCGCTTCTCGCGCGGCCAGCAGCCCCTCGACACAGCGGTGCCTGGTCTGCTGAAAGCTCGTTGAGTGGAGGATGGACGCTGTCGACATGGGTGTCTCAAAGAAGATAGCCGACAAATCACACGCTGGCATGGCCCAAGGCCACAAGCCCGTAATACGTGTATTCCGCGTCGATCGAGTCGTCGGCCCAGGAGCCGTGAAAGCCGCCTGCTGCCGACCAGAGCGAGTCGAGGTAGTCGAGCACGAGGTCTTGCCGGCCTCGCCAGTCGGCATCGACCACATCCAGGGCATGCAGGGCGACGGCGGTGGAGAGGAGGTCGGGAATCGGGGCGTCTGGGGTCGCCAGGAAACCGCCGGAAGGATGCTGCTGGGCCAGGAGAAACGGGCCTGCTTCACGAGGCACGGTGGCTTCGAGTGTCTGCAGGGTTGCCACGGCGGCAGCGGTGGCGGTTGTAGAGCCCTGTGGCTGGCCGGCCGCATTGGCCCAGCCGCCGTCGTCGCTGCGAAGACGGGCCAGGCAGTCGATGATCGCCTGCTGGTCTTCGCTGGCAGCGGGCGGCTGGCTGAGGTCGTCGAGGGCGTTGATCGCCAGAAAACAGCCGTAGGCGGTGCCGCCGTAGGCGCCCGCCCGCGTGGCGTAGCTGCCGTCGCGGGCCCGGTTGTCGCGGATGCGGGCCGCCAGCCGATCCGCCAGCCCGGCGGGCCGATCGTCTGGTGGCTGCGACGCCCAGGCCCGGGCCAGGCAGCAGCGGTGCACGAAGTCGAGCTGGCTGCCGTCGCCAAACGCCGCCAGCCACCGCCGGGTGCGGTCGGCGATGTCGGGCTGCTGGTGCGACGTCGGGAGCCGATCCAGCGCGGCGAGGGCGTCGAGAGCGAACGAGGTGTAGTAGAGGTCGCTCTTGCCGTCGCGATTGGCGTAGCTTCCGTCGGGCAGCGCCAGCCGCTGCAGGAAGCCGGCGACAAGGTCGGCCGCCTCGCCAAGCGATCGCTGGGCCAGGCGGGCCACCTGCAGCATCTGCAGCCGTCGGCTCATGCCGTGGCCGCCGGCTGCGACGAGTCATCGGCGGCCGTTTCGCGAGCTTTTGCCTTCATCTCCTGCTCGCGGCAGTAGCCGTCGAAGGAGAGCTCGTTGAAGATGCGGGCGACCATGCGTCGCAGCAGGCCCTTGAGCGTTGGGTCGTCGAGGCCATCAAGGGCCCGCACGGCCTCTTCCTTGTAGGCTTCCAGCAGCAGGGCGGCCTTTTCGTCGGCTTTCGCTGCCGCGATCGCGGCCTGCAGCTGCTCGCCGGTCAGGTCGGCCACGGGAGTGCCGGAGGCCAGAGCCGTGAGCATCCCGCGGTCATCGCCACGGGCCCGTTCTGCGGCCAGGGCGATCAGCACGCTCGGCCGGGAGGCGGCGTCGCGGACAAAGCCTGCATCCTCGACGAGGTCGTCGAGATCATCCTTGATCTGGTAGGCGATGCCGATGGCGTTGCTGTAGCCCCGCAGCACCTCGCGGCAGTCGTCGCTACGGCCGGCGGCAATCGCGGCGAGCTGAAGGGCCACATCGAAGGCGGGGGCTGTTTTCAGGCGGAAGATTTCCAGCACCTGGCGGCTGGAGAGCCGCGACGGGCTGCGGCTCCAGGCAAGCTCCGCACCCTGGCCACGGCAGAGCAGCCGCTGGGCAGTTGCCGCTTCCCGCACCGCGTCGGTGATCAGCTGCGGATCGAGGCCCGACTCCGCCAGCATGCGGTAGCCCTCGCCGATCAGCACGTCGCCGACGTTGAGGGCGATCGGCACACCCTCGGCGCCGCAGAGGGTCGGCTCGCCATACCGCTCGTCGTCGCCATCCTCGATGTCGTCGTGGACGAGCGATGCCTTGTGGAAGCATTCGACGGCGATGGCCACCTTGCGGATGGCCTCAGCCGCCGCCGCCGTCGGCTCCTGCCGCTCGGTGAGGGCGGCATGCACGGCGGCAGCGAGGAAGGGCCGCCAGCGGCGACCGCCGACGGCGAGCCATTCACGGGCGAGTTCTTCGGCATGGCCTTCGGCGGGGCCCATCACCCCCTCAAGCGCCGCTGGCTCAAACCAGCCCTTCACCGCTTCGTGCAGACCGCCAAGGTCGAGCCGCCGCGAGCGATCCGACGCTTCCAGGTGGATGTAGTCCCAGACCCAGTCGACATCGACGGCCGTGTCGATGCAGTCGTCTTGGAGCAGCGGCACCGCCACCGCAGGCACGGCGGCCGCCTGCACATGCGGGAAGGTTTTCTCCAGCACCGGCATGCAGCTGATGCCCACGATGGCCTCAATCTGACCGGTCTGGATCATGGCCATCACCAGCGCCGAGCCTTCGGCCACGAGCACGGCATAGCCGAGCCGCTCGGCCTCCGCCTGGAAGTCTTGGATCGAGCAGAGCCCGCACTGCTTGCACAGCAGGCCAAACTCATCGAAGGGAGCCGGGCAGCGATTCTCCTCGCGGAGGCACTTGGGCATCAGCAGGAGCCGCTTTTCAAAGGGCACGGTGGCCAGCGAATCCCGCCACGACTCGTTGTTGACGAGCACCACGGCGTAGTCGAGGTAGGTGTCGGGCAGGCCGACCTCTGCGAGGGCTGCGCTTGCTCGGGCTCCGAGCTCCTCCATGCTCAGTGGCGGCACCGCCTTCTCGCTTGCCATGCCGCGTCGGATGGCGTCGAGCAGAGCGTCGCGATCGACCTTGGTCTGCGGGATCGAGGGCTGCGGTGGCCGTGAGCGGATCAGAGCTGGCGGCACGGGTGACGGGAGCACCGCCAGGGAGATGCTGGATGGATCTGCCGTCGACATGATGTGCTCCTCGGGGTGAACCCGCTGGGACCGTGTGAGCGAACCGACAAGTATGCCTGCCGGAGGGCCTGCCGTCAGGTCGCAGCCTCCGCTGCCGCCCGGGCCGCTTCGGCACGGGCCGCTGCCTCGGCCGCCCGTCGCTGGATTTCTTCTGGAGTGGGAAGGGCGTCGAGCACCTCCCGGGGAATCGCCTCCGCGTCGGCAAGTTTCTTCAGGCAGCGACGCCGTTCGGCGAGGGCCTGGTCTTCGGAACGCTCCCGCGAGAACCGGGCCTTGGCCCCGGCGCTCCGCTCCCGCAGCTTCGCGTAGATGTCGCCGCCGAGCAGCGCGGAGATGTCGACCTTCATCTTTTCCCGCGACACATCCGACTCCGACACCGGGGCTCCATCAATCGGGCCGGCATGATACTTGGGAAACATGATCGCCACGTCGGGGCAGACCCGTGAGCAGGCCGGGCAGTTGACCTTGCAGTTGGCGGGATTCTCGACCTGGAGATGGTGGTCGTCGGAGACGCCGTAGACATCAAACAGGCAGAAACTCAGGCACTGCATGCAGTTGGTGCAGCGATCCATGTCGATCACGGGAAACCAGGGCTTCCAGGTTTCCCCGCCGGTTTCTGCGGCCGCGGCCTCGGGCCGATTCATCGGTCGGCTGCCGCGGGCGGCCTCCACCGCATCGACCACCTGCTCAAGCGGCTCGCCGCTGATGTCTCGCACGCTCACCGGTCCGCTGCCGCCTTCGACGGCTGGAGGCGATCCCTGAAACCGTCCCAGCACAATCACGGCGGCCTCTGGCGGCGTCGCCGGGGCCCCGCGGCCAGCGAGGCTGACGGCATAACCGCGATCGAGCAGCCGGGTGAAGAGGTCGCGGCGGGTGGCCGCTTCCAGCGGTTCGGCTCCGGGGCCTTCGTAGAGAACCACGCGGGGCGGTGTCGGCGAGGCGATCATGGCGTGTCTCCGGGAGCGGTTTCAGGGGTGTCGGCGATGCCCTGCATGCCCGCCAGGACGGTCGTGGCGGAGTCGGTCCGCATGTTGTGGATCGCGACGCCCTCTTTGGGAAGCGGCGAGCCCGCCTGAGTAAACAGCCCACGGACTGCTCGCGGCCAGCAGGCAGCGATCCGCAGCGGGCCCGCGGCCGCAAGTTCGGCGAGCTGAGGATCGCGGCGGGCGGCCATCTCGCAGAGGTCGGGCACCGCCTCAAAGGCCGCCCCGGAGTCGGCTAGGCCCGCGAGAACGTCGTTCTTCACGTCGTCTGGCACCACCTGGGCATACGCGCAGCGGCAGTAGAGCAGCCTCGGCTGCTGCGGGTCGCTCGGTGGGGTTGGTGCGTCGCTCATGGTGTGGTCTCGGCGGTGACGGCGACCGGCTCGGCCGAGGGCTGACGGCTGGGCCGGTTGCCGGCGGCGTGGCCGGGATAGCTGCCAAAGTCGTTGAACCAGTACCGCTTGGCGAAGCGATACATCCAGTGCTTCTCGGGAACCTCTCGGCCCGGCAGGTCCTGGCTCGAGCGGGGTGTCATCGCCAGCAGCTCTTCGCGGGCGGTGCCTCGCTGGGTCGTGTCGCGGGCGGCATGGCGATCGGCGATCTCCAGCACGAGCCGCGGGTTTTCCAAGACCACGCAGCCGCGGCTGTGTTCGGCGGCGGCCTCTCGCATGTCGGCAAGAAAGGCCGACTCGGTCACCTTGTCGTAGAAAGAGCCCCCGTGCACATTCTCCACGGCAAGCTGGATGATCGGGCAGGGTTCGATGTCGCCGGAGGGCCCCACATGGTGCGTCAGGCCGATCGCCATCGGGCAGAGGGCCTCCCCCTTGCCGTCGTAGTAGGCGTCGACGATCACGATCGGCAGCCGGGCCCGGGCCTCAACCACAAAGCGGCGAACCCGCACCAGCTCCTCAGGGGACAGGGCAAGCTCCGGCGAGGCGTCGGGGCCGACGGGACGGTAGCCGTGGAACCAGGCGTAGTGAACGCCCATGCCGATCAGTCGCTTGAGCCAGTCGTCACACAGCAGGGTGTCGATGTTGGACCGGCAGAGGCTCGTGGCCACGCCGGTGACAAGGCCCGCATCGAGGCAGGCCTGCAGCCCACGCAGCGAACGGTCGAGCACGTGCCGTGATCCACGCCGCTCATCGCTCACCACCGAATCCCCTTCGATGCTCACCAGCGGGGTGGCATTGCCGAGGTGTCGCAGCCGCTGGGCGATCTCGGGGGTGATCAGCTGTCCGTTGGTGAAAATCTGGAAGTAGCAGTCGGGATGTCGCTCAAGCAGGTCGAGCAGGTTGGGATGCAGAAACGGCTCGCCGCCGAGCAGGCCGAAGAAGGCGTTGCCGTGGGCCTTGGCATCGCGAACGATCGAGTCGAGCTCTCCGAGGGGCACCATCTCCCGCGGCGCCTGCACATCGACCCAGCAGCCCTGGCAGCGAAGGTTGCAGGAGTTGATCACCGAGAGGTGCAGAAACGGTGGAAAGATGATGCCCTTCTTCCGCCTCGCCTTGAACCGCTCGACGGAGAGCATCCCCTTGAGGCCGAAGTTCCAGCCAAACTTCCAGAGGCAGTTTGGGGCGACCGTGGTCGCCATCCGGTAGGCAAGCTGTGGCAGGATCATGGGAGGTGTTTCACGTGGGCTGTGGCAAGCGATTCAGGAGCGGGCGGCAAGCCGGTGGGTCGGGACGGGCTTGCCAGGTCGGAAATGTTCGAGATGCACAGCCTCGCAGGGCCGCACACTGCGGACCGTTGCCAGGGCCTGCTCGACTGCCGCCTGGAGCACGTCTGGCGACGCCTCGGCGCGGAGGTTGAGGAGCATGCGGCCAATGTCGACAGGCTCTGCAAGACGGTGCGACACCGCAGGGGCGTCGTCGGTCCGCACCAGATTGGCCGCGGCCAGCTCAAACGGGTCGCCCTCGACGGCGAGCGTGGCTTTCATGTGGGCGATCTCGTGGCCGTTGGCCGCAAGCGCCTGACGAATCTCCTGCATGACCTCAAGCAGCAGCTGCGTGCCGTCAAACTCGTCGGCGTCGCTTGACCCGATCAGCAGTTCGGCATTCAGCCAGCCGAGCAGCGACTCGCCGTGGGCGTATTCGTCGTAGTCGATCTCGGCGATGGCTGAGGCGTGCGACCGTCCCTCGAGCATCTGCTCAAACCAGGGGTCGAGGCCACTGCCGTCGCGGGCGGAGCAGGTTTCAATCCGCGCTTCGGGGGCGACCGTGGCCAGCGCCTCGCGAAGCCGATCGAGCCTCGCCGCATCGACGAGGTCGGTCTTGTTGATCACGATGATCTCGGCTTCTTCCAGCTGCTTTCGGTAGATGTAGCAGACATGTTCCGAGAGGCTCGCCTCAGCGAGGCCCAGCACCCGCTCCGCCCGCAGCGGATCGACGACCACGCTCACGGGCGCCACGGTAAAGCGGTCGCCGTAGATCTGTTCCAGCGGCAGGCTGACGGTGGCGACGAGATCGGTGCAGCTGCCCACCGGCTCCGCAATCAGCACATCAGGGGCCGCCGAGCCGACGAGGGCATCGGCCGCTTCCACCAGTGAGTTGAAGCGGCAGCAGAAGCATCCGCCCACGATCTCTTCGACTGGCAGCTGACGTGCGGATGCCAGCGCCGTGTCGACCAGGCTGCCTCCCTGGTCATTGGTCACAAGGCCGACTTTCAGGCCTCGGGCGGTGAGCCACTCGGCAAACCGCAGCATCGACGTTGTTTTGCCGGCGCCGAGAAAACCACCAATCATCACGTAGCGAGCCCTGCCGCCCCCGGTTTCTCTCTGCATCCTGCTTTCCTCACTCCGGCGGGGGCCTGGGCCTCTACGACGATGATCTGGCGTCTCTTCAATCATACCGGGAGGCCTGGAGTCGATCGATCGTCTGCTGGAGCAGGGCGATGTACTCGTGAACATCGAGGGTTTCGCTCTGTGGTCGCCCTTCCACCTCGTAGAGCCAGCCATTGCCGTAGGGAGCGGCATGGGTCAGGCAGGCCTCGGCCGTGAGGGCGGGGTTGACCTTCACAAAGGTCCCGTCGGCCACGCAGAAGAGATCGCTGACGGCCTTAAAGCCCTCCACGCTGCCCAGCAGCAGGCCGGCGGCGACCGACTGACCGGCTGTGACAACGAGGTTCATCTCCACCAGTTCGCCCAGCATGCGGGTCGCAAACTTCGTAAAGCCCACCCGCCAGAGCCCATCCGTGGCCGGATCGGCTGGCCCGCTGCCTGGCTCCGCATCGGCCGGCCGCAGCCAGAAGTGTGAGGGCGCGTATCGCTCACCCACGGGAAAACGGGCCGAGAAGTGCGCATGGCGGAAGCGAACGGTTTCCATTTCACCTCCCCTGTCGCTCGTGGGCATCGCGAAGACGGGCCAGGAGTCGCTTGAAGTCTTCGGGAACGGGGCTCGTGAACCGCATTTCTTCGCCACTGACCGGATGCACGAAGCCGAGTTCTGCGGCATGCAGCATCACGCGGCGGGCGCCGGAGTCGTCGCGGATGCGTCGGCCTCGCGGGGCGCTGTAGACCCGCTCACCGCAGATCGGGCTGCCAGCCTCGGAGAGGTGAATGCGGATCTGGTGCGTGCGGCCCGTTTCCAGGCGGCACTCAACAAGCGTGTAGG
>CALCGM010000469.1 GCA_937900985.1 uncultured Planctomycetaceae bacterium
GCCCGGCGGTCCTGCCTCTGGAGGTGCTCGAGGAGATCCGCCGCGACATGCTCTGTCTGCCGGGGGTGGGCAGTTCCATTCTCGAGATCAGCCACAGGTCTCCGGCGTTTGACGAGATTCTTGCCGACACCCGGCGAGGCCTCGGCAGCCTGCTCGGCGTGCCCGACACGCACGAGATCGTCTTCCTGCAGGGGGGTGCCAACCTGCAGTTTTCGATGATTCCGATGAATTTGCTTCGCGGGCAGAGCGAGCCGGCCGACTACATCATCACCGGAACCTGGGGGGCGGGGGCGGCCAAACAGGCGGCTCTGGAAGGCGCGGTGGCCGTTTCCTGGGACGGCAAGAGCTGCAACTACGACCGGCTGCCCGAGTCGAGCGAGATGGCCGCATCCCCCACGGCGGCGTATGTGCACCTGACCTCCAACGAGACGATCCAGGGCGTGCAGTGGAAGCAGATGCCCGAGACGGGAGAGGCCCCGCTGGTCTGCGATGCCTCGAGTGACTTTCTCTCGCGTCCGGTGGATGTCTCGAAGATGGGCCTGCTCTACGCCTGTGCCCAGAAGAATGCGGGCATTGCCGGGGTGACCGTCGTCGTGATCCGCAAAGATCTGCTCCAGCGGTCCGCGTCGTCGCTGCCGCCCATGCTCAGCTACAAGGTGCATGCGGAGAAAGACTCTCGGGCCAATACACCGCCGGTTTTTGCGATCTATGTGCTCGGCCTGGTCTGCCGCTGGATTCGTGACACCTTTGGCGATCTGGACGCCCTGGCCGCCCACAACGCAGCCAAGGCCGCCCTGCTCTACGATGTGCTGGACAGCTCGGAGGGCTTCTACGCGGGCCACGCGGCCACCGCCTGCCGCTCCGACATGAACGTCACCTTCCGTCTGCCGAGTGAACAGCTGGAAAAGGCCTTCGTGGCTGGAGCTGCTGACGAAGGGCTTGTTGACCTGCAGGGCCATCGGTCCGTGGGGGGCATTCGGGCCAGCATCTACAACGCCATGCCGCTGGCTGGTGTGGAAAAGCTTCGTGACTTCATGACTGCGTTTCGGCAGTCCCATCGCAGTGCGACGGGGCCGTCGGGAGCTGCCGGAGGAAACGCCTGATGCCGTCGATTGTCGTTCTCGATCCAATCAGTCCTGATGGGCTTGAGCTGCTGGAAAAAGCCCGGGCCCACGGGATCGATCATGAAATCGCCACGGGGCTGAAGGGGGAAGACCTCCGCGACGTGCTGGCAAGGCACGACGGCGCGATCTGCCGCAGCGGCGTGAAGATCACCGCCGATGTGCTCGCGGGCAACCACCGGCTCAAGGCAATTGTCCGGGCCGGTGTGGGCACTGACAACATCGACAAAGAGGCAGCCACGCGGCTCGGCATCGTGGTGATGAACACGCCTGCCGGCAACACCGTCAGCACGGCTGAGCACACCTTTGCCCTGATCCTGGCGCTCTCCCGCAATGTGGCGGCTGCTGATGCGAGCCTTCGCGATCATCGCTGGGACCGCGGCAAGTTTATGGGGGTGCAGCTGGCCGGCAAAACGCTGGGGATCGTGGGCCTCGGGCGGATCGGCCAGGCGGTGGCGGCGCGGGCCCGGGCGTTTGACATGCGGGTGCTCGGCTACGACCCCTTCCTCTCGCCCGAACGGGCTGCGGAACTGGGCATCGAACTGGTCGACACGGTGCCGCAGATGTTTCCCGAGATCGACTACCTGACCGTGCACACGCCACTGACCGACGAGACGCGGCATCTGGTCGATGCGGCAGCCCTGGAGATCCTCAAGCCAGGCGTGCGGCTGGTGAATTGTGCCCGTGGCGGCATCTACGACGAACAGGCCCTGCTCAAGGGGCTGGAGCGTGGGGTGATCGCGGGTGTGGCCCTCGATGTGTTTGAGAAAGAACCCTGCACGGAATCTCCGCTGTTTGGCGTGCCGGGCGTTCTTGTCACGCCGCATCTTGGAGCGAGCACCGAAGAAGCCCAGTCGCAGGTGGCAGTCGAGGGCGTGGGCCTGTTGATCGACTTTCTCTCCACCGGTGCGATCCGGCATTCGGTCAACGCCGGCTCGGTCGATCCGACGGCTCTGGAGGGCGTCCGTGGCTTCCTCGATCTTGCCTGGCGGCTCGGGCTGCTCGTGGCCCAGCTCGACGAACTGCCGCCGCGGTCGTGCTCGATCGCCTTCCGTGGTGAGGTGGCTGCCCGCAACACCAAGCTCGTGACCGCCGCCTTTGCCGCCGGCCTGCTTGAGTCGGCGATTGAGGGCGTCAACATCGTCAACGCCGAGCTGCTGCTGCGAGAGCGGGGTATCGAGCTCGTCGAACAGAAGCGAACCGATCCCGGAGCCTTCAGCTCCGTTGTGGCGGTTGATCTCGTGGCTGGCGACCATGTGCATCGTGCCGCCGGAACACTCTTTGGCCACTCCATGCCTCGGCTTGTGCAGTTGGAGGGCCACCGGCTCGAGGCCTACCTCGATGGGGTGTTGTTGGTGTTCACGCACCAGGATGTTCCCGGCATCATCGGCCAGGTTGGCACCGCCTTCGGCAAACTTGGTGTCAACATCGCCCAGATGACCGTCGGTCGTTCGACCCCCGGTGGCGACGCGATCGGCGTGCTCAACCTCGACCAGGCCCCAGATGAGCAGGCGTTGGCTGAGGTGCTCGCCTGCCAGGGCATCAAGTCGGCAAAGGTGGTCAAGCTGCCCCCTGCCGGTCAGCTTCCCAACTGGCTGGCCACGGCCGGTGCGGCCTCCCGAGCCAGCAGTGCTGCGGCCAGCACCTGCGACTAGCAGACTGTGGAACACGTCTGCCGCCGCTGGACGTGGCGACCGGCGACCCCCCAAAAAACTCGGCTTTTTGGGGCGTTGCTCGAGTGGAAAAAGCCCATGGATAGCTTGCTCCACAGACAGCGAGCACGCGGGGTGGGCGTGTCGATCCCCCGCCGCCGGCTGATTGACCCTTGGGTGAAGGCTTCGCACAATGCGGGAGGGGGCTCCGCGGCGCGTGGGGCTTCGTGGCGGATGAAGCTCCGCGGGTGG
>CALCGM010000470.1 GCA_937900985.1 uncultured Planctomycetaceae bacterium
GGCGAGTTTGTGCAACTCGTCAGCAAACGCCGAACAAGCGGGCAAAGGCGGCTGTGACGGTCCGCCTCACAGATCGCCAGCGTCGCGGTTGTAGGGCTCCATCACCTTCGTGTTTCGCTCAACGGCAAGCACGATGGTCTGCTCTTCCACGCCGTCGGCGGTGCTCGCCACGATCGGCAGCACCTGCCGCTTATCGGGCATGTCGAGCCGCACCCGGAAGGTGCCGTCGTCTTGCACCTTGACGGGTTCGCTCTGCAGCGTGACATACGAGCCCGGCTTGGTGACGCCAAACACCACCAGCTGTGCGTCGACCTCGAGGAGAAAGTCGCTTCGCCGTGGGATGCCTTCTTCCGACTCCATGCCAGTGCTGCCTGCCCGCCGAGCGGCAGGAGGCCCAAGCGGCCGTCGCAGACGTTCCTCGAACAGCTCCTGGAGTTCGGTGCTGTTGTTTTCCGGCGAGAAGCCGCCACTCATGGAGTAGATCTTGTCGCAGTTTTCCACAATCTCGCCCCAGTGGGCGTCGAGCGTGTCGCCCTGTGACGGCGACGGCGTGGACACCATGTTGCTCCGGGCGATGGCGTGGAAACGACCCGATGGTGTCAGGTAGCCGACTTCAGCCCGACAGGTGATGCGGTCCTTGATGTCGATGTACCAGTTTTTCACGCCCCCATGGATTTCGATCTCTCGCACGACGCGTTCCGAGGCCGACGCTTGCGAGCCCGATTCGATTTCCAGCAGGCGGAGCACCGGCTGGGCAGCATGCCACTCCTGTCCTAACGCGGCTTCCGCTCGCGCCATGCTCCGCGGCGTGACCTCCCAGAACGCGTGGATCCAGTGCGGGCCACGCACCATCAGCACAAGGCGGTCGCGGCGGGCACGCCCCGGCTTGCCCTGATCCGGGGCTGACGCCAGGTTCTTTGCCCGAGCGAGCCGCTCGCGGGCATCCTTGAGCCGCCGTGCGATGGCCGCTTCTCGAGCTCCTGTCTTGGTTGTGCGGCTGCTGGGAGACGTCTTCGGAGATGTGCGGCCATCCTTCCGAGCGGCCGCCGCTCCGCGAGGGGTGGTTTTGCCAGCCTTGGCCTTCACGGTCGTCGTGCTGGCAGGCCGCAGTGTGGCCGCTGGGGCCACTGTCTTTGACTTGGCCTTCTTCACCAGCGCGCGGATCAACTGATCCTTCCGCATCGAATGCCAGCCGGTGACGCCATGCTGTTTGGCGAGGCGGGCGAGGTCGCGAACGGGCTTTTCACGGAGGCTTGCGGTCGTCATCAACGGGTGTCCTGTCGTGGCCTCAGGCAACCCGCCAAAACAGTGCGCGTCACCCAGTCGTAGAGCGGACCCGAACGCACCACTGCGCCCCTCGACAGCCCTGCCTCCCTGACACACGCAATCCTAGCAAAAACAGGGCCAAAACTCAATGAAAGCACCCCTCAAAGGGGGTGGTTTCCTGGTTTTTTACCGTTTTCCGGACGATAAAAGCTATTCGCCTCGCAGCCGAAGGCCCCGCTCCGCAAGCTTCTCGCGGACCTCGTTGAGGCTGGTCACGCCGAAGTTCTTGCACTCCATCAGGTCTTCGGCGGTTCGGCGGACAAGTTCGCCGATCGTCCCAATGCCCAACTTGGTGGTGCACTTGCGAGCACGAACCGACAGCGCGAGCTCTGTGATCGGCTGCGAGTAGATCTCCTGCTCGTCGGCCGACGGCTCGTGGTCGGGAAGGGCTGGCTCGCCGGCTGCCGGCTCGGGGGCGAACTGGCCGAGCGAAAGCCCCTGCGACTCGAGCATTTCCTTGATTTCGGTGAGGCTCGTTTCGCCAAAGTTCTTGCTTTCGAGAATCTCCTGCTCTGTGGTGCGAGCAAGATCCCCCAGCGTGTGGATGCCCATCTTCTGCAGGCAGTTGCGGCTGCGGACGGAAAGTTCGAAGTCGCTCACCGGGAGGACCATCTTTTGCTCGAGCTTGTCCCGCTGCCGCTTCTGCTGCTCGTCGAGCTGGAGGTCGCTGGAGGCAGAGGAATCTTTGAGAAACAGCCGAGCGCGAGGATGATTCGGAAAGGCCTCGAGGATGCGGTTGTAGCACCGCTGGGCATCGGAAAACTCGTCGCGATCCTCATGCAGCAGGCCGAGATTCAGCAGCGCTCCGACCGTTGCCGGGTATCGCTTGAGCGAACTGCGGTAGCAGTCGCGGGCCTCATCGTCGTTGCCGAGGCGGTCGTTGAGAACGCCCAGTTCAAAGAGCGTTTCCGAATGGAGAGGATCGAGGGCGATGGCCCGCTCGAGGGCGTCGATGGTCACTGAAAGTTCGTCGCCGCGGGCCGCGGAGAGGAGCCCAACCTGACACCAGTAGTCGGCGGAGCCCTCCGCCTCCCCGGCAATCGCTTCCAAGGTCTTCTGGGCCTCGTCGAGCTGGCCGCTCTTCCGCTGGCAGGCCGCCACCTCGGCCTCGCACGACGCCTTGTCGTATCCAGCCCGGCCGGCACCTCGAAACGAAGTCACAGCGTCGTCAAACGCTTCGACAGCAGCCTGAGCCCGGCCGAGGTAGTAGACCGCCATGGCGCTTCCGTCGGCGGCCTTGAGGGTTGCGATCGCGTCCGCAAACCGCCCGAGCAAATACTGGCCAACCCCGAGGCGAACCGTCGATGCTGGGCTGCGGTCGCCCGCGGCTTCCAGGTCTCGAACGGCAAGACGCAGGCTGCGAAACATCTCGCCGCCCTCGGCGAGAGCCTCGCTCAGCCGCCGCAGCTCGCTCGGTCCGAACGGCCCGGTGCCGGTGATCATGTCCGTTACGTCGATCGTGTCGCTGACAGCCATGGAAGCTGAAGTCCCTCAAGGGTGATAGAGCCAATCAGAAAGCCAGCGGCGGGAGTCGAACCCGCAACCCCCGCATTACGAATGCGGTGCTCTGCCAATTGAAGCTACGCTGGCGGCACAGAGTCATCGGCGGCGGGAGTTGATGCCCTTCTCTGCCTGATGCTGCAAGCCTGCAAAACTAGGTCAGAGGCCACCCTGTCGTCAAGAGTCTGACGCCGCGACATCGCTTTGGTGGCTTGCCGGCTGGGGTCGAGGAGGCGGGTGGCTGAGGAAATTAAAAAAGTGGGGCCTCTGACCCGACGGGGCGTCCCGCCATGAGCTCACGGGTCAGGGGCAAGGCGACCGTGAACTCGAAAAAAGTCGGAGGCCCCACCTTTGTGGGTCC
>CALCGM010000471.1 GCA_937900985.1 uncultured Planctomycetaceae bacterium
TGCGGATCGCCTGCACCACGACCTCCGTGCTGCCCCGCTTGGCCAGCTCCAGCTGCTCGATCGCGTAGACCTCTTCCTGCGTGGTTGGCAGGGCGTCGCCGAGGGGCTCGGCGAGCGTTTTGGCCCAGGCCAGCCGGGCGGCGTTGGGCACGCGGTAGGCCATCGGAAGCCGCGCTTCGGCCATCGACAGGTCGGCATCGCGGTGCTCGCTGATGGCATCGATCGCCTCGACGGCGCGGCCCACCATGCCGGCGACGAAGGTGTCGTAGTCGTGCTGTTCGCCGGTGCGGTAGTCGACCCTCCAGATGTCGCCGCTGCAGCCGTGCGACATGATCGCCACCGGTGACGGTCCGTTGATCTCGGCGGCCTGGGTGTAGTGGGTTTCGAGCAGGCTGCAGAAGCTGCCGAAGTAGTCGGCTGCCGGGCCGCCGCCGTAGTAGTGCATTGAGAAGTTGGCGAGCAGGGCGATCGGGTGGCCGGCGGGCGTTTGCAGCGAGATCACGGCCAGCTCTGGATCCTCAGGGCCCGACTCGCCGGTCACGCCGAGCAGGTTGTCTTTGGCTGCGTGCATGGTGGCCCGCACGGTGGCATCACCGAAGGGATCGGTGCGGACGAGGTCTGGCCTGAGAATCCAGCGGCGAAGGGCGGTGAACTCGGCGGCATGAGCGGAGCCGAAGCCGACGCGGGCCGGCTCAAGGTTGGCTGCGGCTTCGGCGATCGCATCGGCCAGCCGCAGACGCAGGTAGGGCACGTAGGTCTCGTCGGCCGGGGTGCCCAGAGCGCTGATTGCTGACGGGGCGGTGTGGGTGTGGGTCGCCGAGATCATGATGTGGTCGGCGGGGATGCCGGTGCGGTCGGCCGCGAGAGCCTTGCTCGCGTCGATCAGCTCCTTGGGCAGGATGCAGCTGTCGGCCACGACGAGGGCGAGCGTGGTGGTGCCATCAGCGAGCACCAGGGCCCGGGCCTTCACGTCGCGGGGCTCACCTTTGCGGGCCGTGAAGCCGCCGTTGATAAACACCGGAAACTGCTGCGGGGTGATATCGACGATTGCGGCACCGGCGTGGAGCTCGGCCGCCGCCTCGCTGCCCACCACCAGCAGGACGGCGGCGAGCAGGCAGGCGAGCAGCTGGGGGCGGACGGCCTGGTGCGAAGGCTCAGCCGGGTGTCGAAGCGGAAAAGCGTGATGGGCGTGCATGGCGGCTCCGGTTGGGTTGGGCAGACGCGTGGGAGGGGGAAGGCCTCCGTCTCGGCTCACCCCGCTCGCTATCATGGCGGCGGGACAGCCAGTTGGCATCCCCGCAGGATGACCACTTTGGGCTGCTGGAGGTTTCACGGGTCATGCACACCGCTTTGTCGCCACGCTCGGTTTGTCGCACTCCTGGGGCCTGGCGGTGGCAGTGCAACCGTCCCTCGGCAGCCCTGCGATGGTCTCGTGGCTGCCTGCTCGTGTTTGTTTTTGTCGTTCTCAGGATCCCCGTCATGACCGCTGCCGCTGCTGCCGACTCGCCGTCTCTCGCCGACTGGAATGGACCGTATGGAGGTGTGCCGCCGTTTGATCAGGTGACGCC
>CALCGM010000472.1 GCA_937900985.1 uncultured Planctomycetaceae bacterium
ACGGCCAGCGAGCCCGTCCGGGCCGCAGCGGCGACGGCGAGGTCGACAAGCGGCTGGCTGTAGACACCGCTGAGGCCTCGGCTGGGGCGAGGGTGTGGGCTTCGCGTCAGCCGGCCCTCACACCGCACCCTGTCGATATGGTCGTGGAGCACGACGATATCGCCGGGCCGCATCGTGGGATCCAGTCCACCCGCTGCGTTGGTCAGCAGCAACCGCTGCACGCCCAGCTCGGCGAGAAGGTCGACGCCGCGGGTGAGCACATCCGTGGTGAAGCCCTCATAGCCATGCACCCGGCCCTGGAGCACCACCAGTGGCACCCCAGCCAGGCTGCCACTGGCGACCCGGCCAGCGTGGCCTGTGGCGGTGGACCGCGGCAGGAATCCCGTGTCGACCGAGGGCAGGGCAAAAAAGCCGTCGAGCCGCTCCGCGAGGCCGCCAAGGCCTGTCCCAAGGACCACACCAAGCCGGCCTCGCTGGCCGCCCGCAGCCAGAAAACGGGCTGCCGCCTCAGCTGCCGAAACACCAGTGGCGAAACGTCCGGGGGATGAGCGGGTTGAGGCGGCGGCAGCGGGCGTCATCGATCCATGTGGGGAGAAAGCGTGCGGCAGACCGCAAGCGGCAGCGGGGCTTTGCCGTGGCAACGCCGAAATCGTATCCTCGCAGCCGCCCAGAGGAGAACTCCAACTATGGCTGCAGCCACGCCATCACCATCGCCTGCCACCCGAGCCGAGCAGTTTGCCGGCCTGTCGGTCGCCATTGTCACGCCATTCAAGGATGGCCGCATCGACGAACCGAGGCTGAAGGAGCAGATCGATTTTCAGGCCGCGGCGGGCACCACCTGCATCTGCCCGGTGGGCACGACGGGCGAGTCGCCCACGCTGACACACGAAGAGCACGACCGGGTGATTGCCGAGAGCATCCAGGCCGCAGCCGGCCGGCTGCTCGTGATGCCGGGCACCGGCAGCAACTCGACCGCCGAAGCCCTGCGGCTTTCCAAGCATGCGGCCAAGGAAGGTGCCGACGCCGTGCTGGTGGTCGGCCCCTACTACAACCGGCCGACGCAGCAGGGCATCTACGAGCACTACAAGGCGATTGCGGAGGCGATCGACATCCCGGTCTGCGTCTACAACATCCCGTCGCGGACAGGACGCAACATCGAGCCCGAAACGATTCAGCGGCTTGCCGAGATCCCCGGCATCGACCTGCTCAAGGAAGCGACCGGCTCGATGGATCAGGCTTCGCAGGTGATCGGCACCACGAACCTGACGGTGCTCTCGGGCGACGACAGCATGACCCTGCCGCTGCTCTCGATCGGCGGCCGCGGCGTGGTCTCGGTGGTGGGCAATCTCGTGCCGGCCGACATGAAGGCCCTGCTGGCCGCGTTTGACGCGGGCGATCTCGCCGCCGCTCGCTGCTGGCACCACAAGCTCTTCAGCCTCTGCCGCGACCTGCTCGGGCTGGCGAGCAACCCGATCCCGATCAAGGCCGCGATGCAGATGGCAGGCCGCGACACCGGCGAGGTGCGGCTCCCGCTGGTGCCGCTCGACGACGCCAGCCGGCAGCGGCTCGAAGCAGTCGTCAACGCCTACGGGCCGGTTCCTCAGGGCTGAGCCCGAGGCCGCCGCCCTATGCGACAACGCGGACGCTGGCGCCGTCGTTGTCGAAGCGGGCGATCCAGGTGCCGAACTGGTCGCGGATCTTCAGCCGTTCAAACTGCTCAAGCACCTCACCCGCCTGCTCAAGCGACTTGCAGCAGCCCATCACGGCCGGCCCCCAGCTGCTCTGGGCAGCCCCGCGAACGCCCAGCTCCCGCAGCAGTTCGATCAGGTCGGTGATCGCTTCGGCGTGGGGCAGCGTGGACGAGGCCTGCTCAAAGGGCTTGCCGGCCAGGGTGCCGTAGCTGCAGAGGGCGTCGCAAAAGCCTTCGTAGGAGCCTTCACTGGCAGCTGGCAGCATCTCCAAGAGGGCAATCCTTGCCAGCTCCGCCGAAATCTCGCGAGGCACCGGCGGCAGGGCGGCAAACGTCTTCCGCTCCGTTTCTCCCCAAAAGCCGACAGCATCTTTCTGCACGAGCACAACGCACCGCCACGCCGACGGCAGCCGCACACGGGCAACCATCGGCGAGAGCCGCGTGGGCGACTTGGCCGCTTTCTCCCCCGTGAAGCGGCCGCTCTCCACGATCAGGCCGCCCCGGGTGAAGCCGTGAATACCGACGCACGACCGTTTTCCCCGGGCAACAGCATCGGCAAAGTCGAGCACTTCAGAGCGATCGAAGAAGTATTCCTCCTGCGGATCGCTCGCCGCCCGCCGCCAGAGGTGCCACATGCCGGCCGCCACGGCAAGCCCCAGCTGCGTGCCGCTGCCGAGGCCCACATGCTCGCGAGGGGCAGACGTGACTTCGATCGCCACGCCTTCGTCGGCGGTGAAGTTCCAGTGCCGAGCCGCATCCTTGGCAAACCAGACAGCCCGGTCAGCCAGCGGCCCCTGCGCGGCGATCTCCTTCGCGGGCTTCATCCGCAAATGAATGCCCGGCCGGTCGACCATCACGCCAACCCCGCCATACGACCGCACCTGCTGATCACCGAAGGAAAACATCCCCAGGTGCAGCCGCGAGGGCGTGCGAACCTCAATCTCGCGAGCAGCCGCCTCCCGCGACGAACCACCGCCCAAGCCAAATACATCAGATCGTGAAACCATGCGTCCTAGTAGACGCAGCAACGCAGAAGACAACAAGCCTGCCGCACGAAAGCGGAATGTGGCGTGCGTGCGGGAGACCGCGGGCGGATGGTGGGGGGGACCGCGCGCGGATGGTCCAAGCTCGGCGGGCGGCAAAAGTCTCGTCGCAGGGCCAGGATAGGCCCAAACGCTCCT
>CALCGM010000473.1 GCA_937900985.1 uncultured Planctomycetaceae bacterium
CGCTGGCGGCGTTCTCGCCAGCGGCCGTGGGGGCAGGCACGGGATCCGTCAGCGAGGCAAACCCGCCGTCGGCTCGCCGCTCATCAAAGGTGTAGTGCACGAGTTCGTCGGGCAGCACGGCCGACGCATGACGGCTGAGGCCCTCAGGCAGCTCCTGGCCCGCGACGACGCTGGCAAGAAACTGCTGCCGCGCCTGCTCCTCGGCGGCCGCCAGCTGGGCCTCGGCCTCACGCACGCGGGCCTCGGCGGTCACGAAGGCCGTCTGCATCGCGTCGTCAAGCAGCGGCATCTTGGGCGTGGGAGTCGACTGCGTGAAATAGGAGTAGAGCCCGGCCTCGTCGACATCGTCGAAAAAGGCAAACAGCTGGTAGTACTCACGCTGGCTGACGGGATCGAACTTGTGGTCATGGCAGCGGCAGCACTCGAGCGTCAGGCCGAGAAAGGTCGTGCCGAAGGTCGTCACCCGGTCGTTGACGTAGGCGACGCGATACTCCTCCTCGACCGAGCCACCCTCCGCCTCTTGCTGGTGGAGCCGGTTGAAGGCGGTGGCCAGTCGCTGCTCGTCGGTGGCGTTTGGCAGCAGGTCGCCGGCGAGCTGCCAGCGGGTGAAGTCGTCCCAGGGGAGGTTGTCGTTGAACGACCGGATCACCCAGTCTCGCCAGGGCCACATGGTGGGCCGTTCGCGATCGACCTGAAAGCCATAGCTGTCGGAGTAGCGGGCGAGGTCGAGCCAGTTGGCGGCCATCCGCTCGCCGTAGCGAGGACTGGCCAACAGGCGGTCGAGGAGCCGTTCGTAGGCATCGGGATGAGTATCGGCCAAGAAGGCTTCGACCTCGGCCACGGTCGGGGGAAGGCCCGTGAGATCAAAACTCACCCGGCGGATCAGTGTCGCTTTGTCAGCCTGGGGCTGGAAGGAGAGACCTCGACTGGCGAGGCCGGCGGCAACGACCGTGTCGATCGCCTGCGACGCGGGCAGCTCGGCCCGGGCGGGCTGTGGAGGCACAAACGTCCAGTGCGGCTCGTAGGGGGCTCCCGCTGCGATCCACGCGGCAAGCTTGTCGACATCAGCCGAGGCGAGACGGCCGAGCTTGGCCTCGGGGGGCGGCATGACGACATCGGGGTCGTCTGAGGTGACGCGGGCGAGCAGCTCACTCGCCGACGCGTTGCCCGGCACAATCGCCCGCAGGCCGCTGTCGAGCTCTGCGACGGCCTGTTCGGCCACATCGAGCCGCAGGCCCGCTTCCCGAGAGGCCGAATCCGGGCCGTGGCAGGCGAAGCAGTTTTCCGAAAGAATTGGCCGGATATCGGCGTTGTAGGTGGGCGGCTCTGCAACTGCCCCGCTGGCAAGCAACGCTCCGCACACACCAATAGCGATCAACCTGCTCCGCATGGCAGCTGCTCTCCCCGGGGGAAACGACTCACGACCTTCCAGTTTACGCTCCACACGCTTTCGGGAGAGGGTTTGCAGATGCCGAAGAGGTCGACCTGGCCGCTGCCGTCACTCATGGGCATCTCGCAGGCGGCCGGCGATTGTTTGATGACGAAGCAACGATGGCGGTAGCCCACAGCGAGCAGGCGTAGACAAAGTTCTCGTCGATCTCGGTCGCCCACCTGCACACATGCGTGACCGACGGTGTCTTCAGACCCGCTGCTGCCGATGCAGGGCGCGACGCCCCGCCGGCAGGGGCCAATGGCGTCGTCGAGTTCTCGCCGTTTGAGTTCGTGGTCATGCCCCGTGCTCTTCCAGCACGAAGGCCAGGCCGGCGAGGAGTCGGATGGGGCTGCCGACGGCCAGCGGCGAGCGAGATCGCAGGCGACGGTGGGCGGGCGGGAGCAGTCTCGCGAGCGTGTCTGCGTCGAGCACCGCCTCCAGATGCGGTCTCAGGGGCTCCACGGCCATCCGCACTTGCCGCCAACGCGGTTCATCAACGTTGAAGACGCGTTCGTAACGCCGCGGATCAGAGCCCCGGAGGAACGGCTGCGCGGCACGGCGGAGCTGCCTCCCCAGTTTCTCAAACGCCCTCGCCACGCCGTTGCCCGGCTCCGCATGGAGCGGCTTGAAGCGGTAGGAGTTGGTGTCGATGGGCAGCGCCGCCAAGTCGGGCCGACGCCGCTGCAGGATGGCCTTCTCGACTCCACGCCCGGCATACATCTCCAGCGGAAGGCCAAAGGCCGCCTTGAAGAACCGGCGATCGGTGGCTGGCATCAACGGCCAGGCGGAAAAGGACAGCAGGTGCAGCGCCGCACCGAGGTGATTGCGAACCCGCTGGCTCCAGCGGAGCACAGCGGACTGTCGCGGAGGTGGCAGCGGGCCTGCGGTACAGAACGTTTCCAGGCGTTGAAGCAGGTCCCGGCAGAGATCGTGGCCATCTCGCCCGAGCAGCGTGGGAAGTTGGCTGACGGGCACGCCCCAGGCATTCAGGTGCCAGAGCATGTCGGTGCTCGACCAACGCCCCGTCTGAGGGTCGTAGCCGTTGTGCTTGGAGACGGGCTCCAAGACCCAGTCCAGCGGAATGCCTCCCCAGGTGAAGGGCGACCGCGTCGTCGCGGCAGCAAGCCCTGTGGCGAAGTCATCGCCGCTTGGCGCCGACGAGAGCTGGCTGAAGCGGGCGGCTCGTCGTGCGGCCGCGACGAAGTCGTCGAGGGGCTGCTCGGTGGCGACAACCTCGATGGGCATCTGCAGCTGCTCGGCCACGAGCCTGGCTGCCCGCACCTCGTAGTCGCGTGGGCGGCCAAACGAGATCGCTCGCACCGAAACGCCTTCGTCCGTGAGACAGCCCGCGAAGAGCCGGGAATCCAGTCCGCCCGAGAGCATCAGCACGGCATCATCGCGGGGCGGACAGTGGCGTCGCACCGCCGCCATCAGCTCCGCGTCGATTCGCTCCACCGTGTCGGCAAAGGTCTCACCAGCCGGTGGCTCACTGCCCGCAAACGCAAAGACCTCCACCTCCCGTAGTGGTTCTTGGTGTGGCATGCGGAGCCGATGTCCCGCGGCAACCCTTCGCGCACCCGTCATGAGCGGACGATCATCCAAGAGCCCATGGGCTAAGAGAATCCCTGCCAGCCCAGTGCGGTCGGTGCTCGCTGACCATGCGGGATGGCAGGCGAAGGCCAGCGGGGATGTGGCCACGAGGATGCTGCCATCGGGCAGCGACGCGTGATACAGCGGGAACAGTCCGAGCGGATCTCCCCCCGCAGCGAAGCCTTGCTCGCGGTCGTACGCGATGCCCACGTGGTAGCCATCGTGGGCGACGCGTGCAGCGGATGGGGCTAGCCAGGCTGTGGCCAGCTCGCGGGCGGTGACCCAACGGCCTGCGTCGTCGACGGCATAGCCAATGAGCACCGCGACCCGCTCGTCGTCGCGGGCGATGTCGATCGGAGCGTGTGGGCCGGCCACCCACAGGCAGCTGAGCGAACCACTCTGTACTTCGCCCGCGACGGTATCGGGGAGTTCCGAGAAGAGACGCCGCACGCCAGCAGCAAACACGTCTCGTCGGTCACGGTCAGCATCGATGACAAGGGCCAGATGTGCCATCAGGCGTTGTTCATTTCTGTTGAGAGGACGTCGCTACGCTGCCCGCCGGGCTTGGGCTTCGGTCGAGGTCGCCGCGAACCGGCAGCCAAGAGCGGCCAGCCATGTCTCGTGCATCGAGCGGTTCTTGTGGTAGTCGTTCGCGACGAGCGTGACCTCCCGGCCGGCATGCAAACCGGCGACGGCGAAGTGCAAGCGATCTGTCACGATGCTGCGGTAACGGGCGGCCAGAGCAAGGTACTGCAGCGGATCCCGGCGGAGGCGGATGGGGTCTCGCGCCCACAGCGGCTTGCGTCCTGTTCGCTCCTGGTCTCGCCGCAGAAAAACACCGAGAGTGAACGTTGGCTTCGGGGGATCAGCGGAGGCGATGCCCAGTGCGAGATCCGGGGCGAGCACACCCTCGGGACACAACGCAAGGCTGCCCCGCTCCCGCACAAACACACGCTCGTACGGACGGTCTTCTGCCGACGTGAAGGACTGCGGCAGAATGGTGACCGGGAGCCCGCTCTCGAGCGCACGACTTCGGAGGGCAACGTTGCCCGGATACCGCGTGCCCATGTTCCCGCCACCGCCAAATACGAGCAGATCCAACCCGTCGGTGTCGCCGGGAACATCGGTTTGCCAAAGCCGCCAGCGGATGCCGTACTCGGCAAAGAGTTGGATCATGGCGAGTTCGATCAGCCGATCCCCCACGTTTCCTTCGGGCCGCACATAGCCCACCCGCTTCCCTACGAGCGGCTCGCAGACCGCGGAGAACGCTGCCGGGCTCAGCAGACGGTGACGTGTCGCTGGGGTACGCACGGCTTTTACGGAGGCCCGAACCTTGGGCGGCGGCGTGCGGGCGAGCAACCGGCCGACCGCTGCCGTGAGCGATGCTGACAGGCCACGATCGAGGAGATCGCGATAGAAGCGATCGACCACATCATCCACCGCAGGCATCGCATCGATCGCCGCGATCAGACCATGCCCGTAGTCAAAGCTGGCAAACCGGCCGAGCATCCCGCACGCATCGAGTGCCAGCATCGTACGGATACATTTCTCGCAGCGACCGCAGTTCAGCTGTGAGCCCACGTTCTTCCAGCACACGCGGAGATGCCGCTGCACGAGCGGTTCTCCCGCGATGCGGCGAATCTTATCCAGTCGCGTCACCGTCGCGGCGACATGCTCCACGGCAAGCCCGTCCGACCCATGCAAGGGATCGGTGGAGGGACGCGAGCCGACCTCAGGATGTTCGAACCCCAGTCCGTCGCTTGAGAGCAGGAGGCGGTCGATGCTGCCTCGCAGCAGGTGGCCGATCGCAGCGACCGCTCCGCCAAACCCGCGGAGCCACGGCGTTCGCTTCGTCAACGGGTGTCGACGCAGGTTCGTGTGAATGATGGTGCTTTGACAACCGGCATGGTGGGCAACATCACGAACAAGGGCCGTCACATCGGTGACGCGGCGGCGTTCGCGAAGTGCCACGTCGTACCCCACCACGTAGGCGAGGCGGTGAACGGGCCGGCCGCCGTGAAGGAGCGTGTGGAAGGCATCGACGCCACCTGAAAAACAGAGGGCGGTTGCCGAGGCCGTGGCCGATGGCTTCCCGAGCGAACTTGGCTCTGAGCCGTTGCGGGGCACAACGAGGGGCCGTGGCGCGGCGGGATACCAGAGATGCCGCCATTCGTTAGTGAGAGCGGCGAGGTTCACGCCCCATGCCTCGTTCACAGGGTCCGCGAGCCGCAGTGGTCGACCAGCATGCATCGCCGGCACGAGCAAGGCCGAACCATACGCTTCCGCCGCGGCCGCCAACGGGGTGTCTGAAGAGTCAAACCACACGGGCCTTCCAGCGACGCTTGCGATCACGCGATGACGGCCGGCCCTGGACCTCCTTTGTACGGGGGTGACGTCGATGGCCGAGGTTGCTTGGATGGATCTGGGAAATCTCAGCATGATCACGCTGCCCGGGAAGCGGCGACTGCCGCAGGAGCCTGCCTGAAGGGCACGAGCGAGGAGTTGCCGCACGGTTTTGTGAGCCCGTCGACGCAGAACGTGGGACGGCCAGCGATCGATTTGAAATAGTGGAGGTTGGCCGTGCCGACACCGTTGCGGGCAAACGTCGGTGCCGCGGGATGCCAGAGGTGAACAAGGGCGGTGCGAAGCAGAACAGACGAGGCCCGCACGCCGATCCGCTCAAGTCGATACTGGAGATCTCTGTCCTCGAAGCCCCAGCCGACATACCGTTCGTCGAAGCCGTTCACCCGCTCGTAATCGCTTCGCCAGAGGCTGATGTTGTTGCCAGTCAGACGCGGCCGCATCGATGTGCGACAGGCCTCGTAGACCTTGGAACGCAGGCCTTTGAGTCGGAGCCGCACGATTTCCTGTCGAGGCAGGTGCTGAGGAAAGTCGCCACGCAGCAGCGATGCCTCATCGACGCGTGTGGTTGCGGCCTCATCGAGCCGGATACAGTCGCCGGCCATCACCCGGCCCCGGCGCCGCGTGCTGAGGTGGGTCGCGAGATGTTCGGGGGGCAGGATGCAATCGCCGTCGGTAAAGAGCAGGTACGGCGCCGACGATGCCGCCACGCCTTCATTGCGGCAACGAGAGAGACGAAAACCGTCGTGAGCGTGCGTCGTGAATGAGAGCGGATAGGGCAGGCGTTTGCTGGCGTCTGCCAGAAACCGCAGCGTCTCATCCTGCGAGCCGTCATCGGTGACGACGACTTCGAAGCGTCCTTCGACACCACGCTGGGCGGCGAGCGAAGCCAGGCATCGCCTCAGGTGGCCGGGACGCTCAAACGTCGACACGACAACCGCCATCTCCATACAACCTCCGCCACAGGAACGTGAGTGGGATCGGCATGCACGGCCGATCACGTGAGGAATAGCGGAGGCTCGCTCCCACGCCGCGAAAGCTGGAGAGGTGGGGCAAGAAGGGTTCCTGGTGTGACGTGATGGGACGTTCCCGCGTGGCCGAGTAAAGCTCAAGCAGCTTGAGGAGGCAGTGCTACTTCTGCAGAGGGCCGCAGAGGTCATGGACCAATGGCCTTCAGCGGTGCCGGTTGACGGGCACGTGTTGACCTACCAGCGCCGCCGCCCTGGCCTCTGTCTTCGTATTCCCAAAGACCCCAGCTGCCGCCGTCGGCCACGAGGAGGGTGGCTCCTACTTACTGAAGGGCGCGACGGGTGGCGCGGGCGATCACGGCGGCTTCGTCGGTGGCAATCACCCAGGCGGCCACGCCGCTTGCAGCGGTGCTCAGCCGCGGGCCGTGGCGGGCGTTGGCCTCATCGTCGAGTTCGAGGCCCAGCCAGCGGAGACCGGTGCAGATCCGCTGGCGAACGATGGCGGCGTGTTCGCCGATGCCCGCGGTAAACACCAGGGCGTCGAGGCCCCCGAGGGCTGCTGCCAGCGAGCCGACCTCGCGAATGGCTCGGTAGCAGAAGAGCTCCACCGCCTCCTCCGCTTCGGCAGCATCGCTCTCCAAAAGAAGTTGCATGTCGCCGCTGATCCCAGAGACACCCAGCAGCCCCGACTCACGAGCAAGCAGCTCGCCAATCTGCGCCGCGGTGAGGCCGTGGGCCTCCGCGAGATGGAGCACGACACCGGGATCGAGGCTGCCGCAGCGGGTGGCCATCACCAGCCCGTCGAGCGGTGTGAAGCCCATCGTGGTGGCGATGCTGCGGCCATCCAGCACCGCCGCCATGCTCGCTCCCGCCCCCAGATGCGCGATCACCAGCCGGCTGGGGAGGGATCCGGCCACGCCAGGAAGCTGCTCCACAATCGACTGATAGGAAAGGCCATGGAAGCCATACCGCTCGATGCCCAGATCATGCCAGCTGCGTGGCAGGGCGCATCGGCGGGCCACATCGGGGCAGGTGCGATGAAAGGCCGTGTCGAAGCAGGCGACCTGCGGGATGCTGGGAAACCGCTCCGTGATCGCTTCAATGCCCGCCAGGCCATGGGGCTGGTGCAGGGGAGCCAGCGGAGCAAGCGACGCCAGCCGCGTGCGAACCTCGGGCGTGATCGCCACCGGTTCGGCAGAGAAGCGGCCGCCGTGGACGATGCGGTGGCCGACGGCGGCAAACGGAGGCTCGGCCTGGCTGCCGCACAGGGCGTCGAGCAGCGCCGCGATCGCCTGCTGCCAGCGGTCGCCGTCTGTGGCGGGCAGCGGCTGGATCCGCGGGCTCTCCTGGGCAGCCGTGATCGTCAGCTGCGTCTGGTGGTCGCGAAGGTCAGCCTGCGCCCGCAGCGGAGCTCCATCTCCGGTGTCGAGGGCGGCCTTGATGCTGCTGGAGCCCGCGTTGACCACGAGCACAGCTGCAGCAGCCTCACTCATCGCTGCACCACCGCGGTCGCTGCCGCCTGATGGGCGTGAAACAGCACCGCCACGCCGCAGGAGAGCACCCGCGACTCCAGCGAGTCTGCCCGGCTGGAGAGCATGATCGGCACTCGCGCCCCGAGCACAATGCCGCCCGCGAGCGCCGACGCAAAATACTCCAGCTGCTTGGCGAGAATGTTGCCGCTCTCGAGGTCGGGCGTGACCAGGATGTCGGCCCGGCCGGCCACCTCCGACACAATCCCTTTGGTGCGAGCCGCCTCACGTGAGACGGCGTTGTCAAAGGCCAGCGGGCCGTCGAGCAGGCCGCCGGTGATCTGCCCGCGATCCGCCATCTTGCACAGGGCCGCGGCGTCGATCGTGGAGCGGAGCTTGGAGGTGACGGTTTCCACGGCGGACAGGAGAGCCACCCTGGGGCTGGGGATGCCCAGAGCATGGGCGAGATCGATCGCGTTTTGCACGATGTCGACCTTCTCCTCCAGGCAGGGTTCGATGTTGACTGCGGCGTCGGTCACCAGCAGCAGCCGCTCGTAGCTCGGCACGATCATCACAAACACGTGGCTGACTCGCCGCGCCGTGCGGAGCCCGCTGTCGCGGGCAACGACCGCCCGCATCAGCTCATCGGTGTGCAGGCTGCCCTTCATGAGCGCTTCGGCCTCGGCCCGGCGGACGAGCTCCACGCCGCAGGCCGCCGAGGCGTGGCTATGGGGCGTGGATTCAATCCGCAGGCCGGCAAGGCTCAGCCCGGCCTCGTCGGCCACGCTGCGAAGCCTGGCCTCCGGGCCGATCAGCACCGGCTCGATCAGGCCACGATCCCGCGCGGCCATCGCCGCAGTCAGCGAGGGCGAGTCGCACGGATGGACCACCGCCGTTGTCAGCGGGGGCAGCCCGTCCGTTCGCTTGAGGAGATCGGGAAGCATCGAGAGCCCAGCAGGGACCAGCGGCATCAGAGCGGACGCACGACCGACTGGCTCCGCCAGTAGTCAAAGAGCGTCTCGATCGAGTTCACACCGCCGCCCATCCCGCTCTTGTTGACGCCGCCGTAGGGCACGCCGTGCGGGAAGAGGTTGTGGGCGTTGATCCAGCTGTTGCCGGCGATCATCGACTCCGCCACGCGGGCGGCCCGGCCCAGGTCGCTCGTCCACACGCTGTTGGCCAGGCCGTAGTCGGTGTTGTTGGCAATGGCGATGCCTTCGTCTTCGGTCTGAAACTTCGTCACAAAAGCGACCGGTCCAAAGATCTCCTCGCGGGCAGCGACGTTGTCGAACGAGCCGGCCAGCAGGGCGGGCTTCACAAAGTAGCCTTCGTGACCCGGCACCGCTGCGGGGCCACCGGCAACCACCGCCTCGGCACCACCAGCCACACCCTTCTCCAGGTAGCCGAGCACGCGAGCCCGCTGCTTTTCGCTGACAACCGGCCCCATGCCGCAGGCGTTGGAGAGCTGGTAGTCGACATGGATTGCCTGCAGCTTGGAGGCGGCCCGGCTGACGAAGTCGTCGTAGATCGACTCGTGGACGATCCACCGCGTGGCGTCGCAGCAGACCTGGCCTGAGTGGAAGGTGATCGCCCCGACGAGTTTGGTGGCGGCATCTTCAACGTCGACATCGTCAAACACCACCGCGGCCCCCTTGCCGCCGAGCTCTAGCTTGACCGGCACCAGGTTGCGGCCGCAGACCTCCCCCACGAGCCGGCCGACTTCGGGCGAGCCGGTGAAGCTCATCCGCTTGATGCCGCGGCTGGCCGTCAGGGCAGCGCCGGCGGTGGCACCCGAGCCTGGCACGACATTGATCACGCCATCGGGGATCCCTGCTTCACGGGCAAGCTTGGCCACGTAGATCGTGGAGAGCGGTGTGTCTTCGGCCGGCTTCACAACCACGGTGTTGCCCGCGGCCAGCGCCGGCGAGGTGCCCCAGCCGAACAGTAGCAGCGGGAAGTTCCAGGGAAAGATAAAGCCGCAAGCGCCCCACGGGCTGCGGATCGTCCAGGCCTCGTGGCCCGCGACAGCCAGGGCGCTCCGCCGCTGCACGTGGCCTGCCATGTCGGTGAAGTAGCGGAGCGTGCTGATCAGGTTGCCCACATCGCCGGCAGCGTGGGGCAGCAGCTTGCCGCAGTCGAGCGCCTCAAGCTGGGCGAGCACATCCTTGTTTTTCTCAAGGATGTCGGCAAAGCGGTGCAGGTGCACGCCGCGATCGTTGGGGGCCATGGTGGCCCAGCCGCTGGTGCGGAAGGCGTCGTTGGCCGTGGCCACCGCAGCCTCAACGTCGTCTGCGGTGAAGGCATGCACCTCAGCGAGCACCTCGCCGGTTCCGGGGTCGCGGGTGGGAATCGTTTCACCGCTGGTGCCGGTGACATCCTTGCCCCCCACCACACCCGCGAGCGGTCCGCTGCTGAGAAACGCCTCAACTTCCGGATGGAGAGAAACTCCGGGGGCAGCAGTGGCCATGGACACACCCTTTCATGCAAAGACGTCGACAGAGATCACTCACCCACGCACCTCAGGATAGGCGATGGCGAAAGCCTCCGCCAAGCAGCGTTTTTCCGGGGTCGGCCGCGAGCCCGGCTCTGCAGCTCGCCGACGGTGGAACACGTCTGCCGCCGTAGGATGCGGCGATCGGTGACCCCCCAAAACCACGGCTTTTTAGGGCATCGCCTGAGTGGGAAAAGGCCGTTCATGGCTTTTCCCACGGACCGCTAGTGCGAGTCGGATGGTGGAGTGGTGAGCGTTGAAAGGTAGGCGACGAGGTCGCGGATCTCGCGGCGGGTGAGGGTCGTGCCCAGGTCGGCGGGCATCCCGGAGAGCCCGGTGGCCCGCTCGTCGATGTCGTCCACTGGGATCGTGACAAGAACGCCTTCAGGCGTCATCAGGCTGACGGCCTCGTCGGTTTCCTCGCGGACGATTCCCGACACCACCACGCCATCGGCGGTGAGGATCACCACCGTTTCAAAGCCCTTGGCGATCACCGCACTCGGCGCGACGATCGATTCGAGCAAGAAACGGCTGTCTCGGGTTGCCGCGATGCCCGAGAGCTGTGGGCCGACATCGCCTCCCTGGCCGTCCACCTGATGGCAGCGACGGCAGGATGCAGCAGAGCCTCCAAAAAACAGGCTGCGGCCGCGGTCGGCATCGCCGCCCGTCAGGCATTCGCTCCACAGCTCGACCGCGGCCTCGCCGTCACGGCTGCGAGCCTGCTGCGCTCCGCGGAAGGCGGCGACTGCCTCGGTGAGGCTCGGAATCTCGGCGGCCGTGGCGGCCTCAAGCAGTTCCAGGACCGCCGCCTCAGGCAGCGTGCCGGCCTGCTGCCGATCAAACGCGTCGCTCAGCAGAGCCACCACAGGCAACGCCTCCGCGGCCGCGGGCGGCTGGCCGCCTCGCTCGTTTTCCTTTGCAGGCTTCCGCTGCAGCTGTCGCTGCACAAGCTGCAGGCCACGCTGGATGGCCGCCGCACTATCACCGGCAAGGATTTCTCGCAGAGAGGGCAGGGCGGCCTCAGGCTGGCGGTCGGCGAGCGCCTCAATCGCCGCGAGGCGAACCGATTCCGCGGCGTCGCCAAGACCCTGCTCAATCACGGTCTGAGGGGAATCGGAGAGGGCGACGAGCGCCGTGAAGGCCGTCAGCCGCGCTGTGGCGTCGCCGCTCGCATCGGCCACGGTCTGCTCCAGGCTGGGCACGAGGTCGCGGATTTCAAAGGCCACCGCCATCTCAAGGGCCAGCTCACGCAGGGCGGCCGGCCCCGCCAGCAGCTGCGGTAGCACCGGTGCCACGACCTGCTCAAGGCCTGGCACATCGCGTGTGGGCAGCGGCCGCCAGCGGCCGGTGACCGTGTCGAGCGGCTCGGTCGCGTTCCAGGTTTTGAGCATCGTGGCGGCGACGAGCCGAATCGGCTGGGGCGTCGACGGACTCGCCGCCACCGCCGCGACCGCCTCGGCATCCCGCCGCTCGCCGCGGCGGTAGGCGGCGTTGGCCGCTCGACGGAGGACGGGGGACGCGAGGCCCGGCTGGCCGAGCAGGTCGGCCAGAGCGGACGTCGCCGCATCGATCGGCTCATCGTTGATCGCCCGGGCGGCCTCGGCCACGACCAGGGGGTCAGCGTCGTTGAGCATGCCGGCGATCGCTGGATCGGCCAGCCGCCGCATCGCCAGGGCGACGCCCAGGCGGCCAGGGCTGCCGAGATGGCCGGCGAGCGTCGGCAGAAGGCCGGGCGTTCGCGAGGCGAGCTGCACGAGCCCCATCACGGCCTGATGCCGGGCGACCGGGTCGGTGTTGGCGAGTCGGTCGAGCATCGCCAGGAGATCTTCGGCTGCGGACGCCTGGCCAAACGTGCCCGCAGCCACAGCCGCAAAGCCGGCCAGCCGGAGGTTGTCGGAGGTCAGCCGGCGGGTGCTCGCCGCCGCCATCAGCTGCCGCACGGGCGTCGGTAAGGAGGCGACACCGTGGTGGCTCCAGAGGTCGGCCGCAACCCGCAGGATCTGGGCCTGCGATTCTTCAGAGAGCTCGGCATCGGCTCCGTCAGCGGTCAGCAGATCGTGGAAGGCTGCGGTGACCATGATGGCCTCAGGCACACCCTCAAGGCCCTTCTGCCAGAGCCCCCAGATGGCATGCCGGGCGACGGTCTCGTTTGCACTCCGGGCCGCAGCCTCAAGCGTCGTCACCGCCCCGACACGCACGAGGGCAAACTGGGCCCGCTGTCGCACCCGGCGATCGACATGGCTGAGAAGATCGGCGAGGGCGTCGTCGCTGAGCTCTTCAAGCGACGACGTCAGCAGCCGCGTCACCTCCTGGGCCAGGCCACCGCTGGCAGCGGCGTCGCGGAAGCGGTAGAGCCGGCCCTTGCCCTCACCATCCCAGCCATTGACCCAGTCGCTCACCAGCAGGCTGCCGTCGGCCGCAAAGTCGAGGTCGGTGGCGAGGATCGACCAGAGAAACTCATGCTTGTCGGTGACGGCAAAGCTCGCGCCCGCGGGCTCGAGGCCGAAGCTCCAGATGCCGCTGTTGGCGGCCCCGCCGCGGAAGTCGACCAGGAAGAAGTGGTCGTCGTAGCGGACGGGGAGCCCGGTGCCGGGATAGAAGGCGAGCCCCGAGGGGCCGTTGCCGAGATTGGCGATCGGCGGCAGCGTGGAGGCCGGCTGCACGGCGGTTGTCTCGGGGTCGGCCTGCCAGGGATACCAGATCCGTTCGCGGTTCCAGGGGCCGCGGTCGTCGAGATACTGAAACTCCATCCGCCAGCCGGTGTCGCCATCCTGCACGACATACACCCAGCGGGCCTGGTCGCCACTATCGCTGTTGTTGTCGCCGGTGAAGAGGTTGCCGGCGTTGTCGAAGGCGAGCTCTTGGGGGTTGCGGAGCCCGTAGGCAAAAACCTCCAGGTGCGAGCCGTCGGGAAAGCAGCGGAAAACGCCGCCGGTGTTGGGCCGCTTGAGCCGGCTGCCCTCCTGCGTGATCACGTTGTAGCCACGGTCGCCGATGCTGAAGTAGAGGCGGCCGTCGGGGCCGACGGTGAGGCCATGGAGGTCATGGCCGCGAAAGGCAACCCGCACTCCGTAGCCGTGGTGGAGCGGCGTTTTCGCCTCGGCCACACCGTTGCCATCGGTGTCGTCGAGCTTCCAGAGCTTGGGGATGCAGGTGTAGTAGACGCTGCCGTCGAGCTCGAGGACGCCTGCGCCCGTGCCATCTTCAAGATTGGAAAAGCCATCGGCAAACACCGTGTCGCTGTCAAACACACCATCGCCGTCGGTGTCGCGGAGTAGGCGGATGCGGTCGTGCTCCGTCTCCCAGCGGGCCGCCTCGTCGCCCATGAAGCGGCGAAACATCGCGATCCGCTCCTCGATGCTCTCCAGCTGCAGGTCCTGCAGCAGCCAGTTCATATGGCCGCGGTTGTCTTCCACGCCCTGCTGCTGGCGAAAGGTTTCGCAGACGTAGACGTCGCCCGAGGCCGTGACGGTGAAGGCCACGGGATTGGCGAGTTGCGGCTCGGCAGCGGCGAGCTCACCCTGCATGCCCTCGGGGATCCGGAAGCCAGCGATCGCCCGTTCGGCGTCGGGCGATGCCGGGGCGATGGCGGGCGTGTAGCCGGCTTCCTCCGCCAGGAGGGCCGGGGCAGCAGGCAGCCCCAGCAGGGCAACGGCGAGGAGGGCGTGGGTGGCGGAGAAGGGGGAGCGGAGCAGCATGACGGTCACATTGGCGAACGAGGAAGCGGTGATGAAAAGACCGGAAGCCCCAATGGTTGCCAGAAACTGCGGTGTTTTCCAAACCCAGTTTGCTCACGAATCCGGCGGCCGAGGCCCGCGGGAATCGAGCGGCGTGCGTGGCTTCCAGGCAATGGTATGCTCCCCGCCATGAAACTCCTCCCAGCTATCGACCTTCGCGGCGGCAAGGTGGTTCGCCTGCTCAAGGGCGACTACGACCGTCAGACCACCTACGGCGACGATCCCGTGGCCCAGGCCCAGGCCTTTGAGCAGGCCGGGGCCAGCTGGCTGCATGTCGTCGACCTCGACGGGGCCCGCAGCGGAAAGCCCGAGCACACCGCCGTGATCAGCCGCATCTGCCGCGAAACGAAGCTTGCGGTGGAGGTGGGCGGAGGCATCCGCGATGACGCGTCGATCCAGCAGCTCCTCGAAGCCGGCGTCACCCGGGTGATCCTCGGCACCGCAGCCCTCCGCAGCTGGGACTGGTTCCGCGAGGCCGTCCACGAGCGATTTCCGCACAAGCTGGTGCTTGGCCTCGATGCCCGCGACGGCAAGCTGGCAGTGGCCGGCTGGGAGGAAGAGCTGACCAAGACGGCCCTCGACGTCGCTCGCGAGGTCAGCGACTGGCCGCTCGCGGCGATCGTGTTTACCGACATCGCCACCGACGGCACGCTCGCCGGGCCCAACCTGCCAGCCACGCTGGCGATGGCGGAGGCCACACAGGTGCCCATCGTGGCTAGCGGTGGTGTCGGCACCCTTGAGCATCTCCGCGCGATCCGGGGCCTCCCGGTGCAAGGAGCGATCGTCGGCCGCGCCCTCTACGACGGGACGGTCACGATTGCAGGAGCGCTCGCCGCCGTGGAAGGGTGAGGGGCTGCCGGCCGCTGGGCATGCCGCCGCTCACTTGGTTTGTGGGGCTCCCGCGGCGGCAGGGGGCACCGGCCAGATCGTTGTGCCTTCTTTGATCGTTTCGACCACGGTGATGGTCTTGAGGTCTTTCGCAGGCACCGCCAGCGGGTTGGCAGAGAGGATCACGAGGTCGGCGAGCTTGCCGGGTTCGAGCGAGCCCTTGCGATCCTCCTCGCGATACTGTCGGGCTGCATGGATGGTGATCGCCTCCAGGGCCTCCAGGGGTGTGACGCGTTCGTCGTCACCGAGCGTTGCTCCCGTCCGCATCGGGCGGTTCACAGCCGTGTGTACCACGAAGAGCTGGTCGATCGGCACCACGGGAAAGTCGGTGTGGTTTGTCGGCTGCAGGCCAGCGTCGAGGGCCGAACGGAAGGGGCTGAGCCGCGCGGCCTGGGCCTGCCCGCGGTTGGCAACGTGGGCCTCGCCGAAATAAAAGGTGTGGACGGTGAAGAACGACGGAATCAGCTTCCAGTCGACATACCGCTGGATCTGATCGGGGCGGACGAACTGCGAATGGATGCCGACGGTCCGCCGGTCTTTGGTGAGGTCGTCGGCCGCCGCATAGCGATGGGCCTCGAGAAACATGTCGATGGCGGCGTCGCCGTTGCAGTGGGCGATCACCTGAGCGTCGTTGTCGTAGGCTTTCTTGAAGATGTCGTTGAGTTCGTTCTGAGGGGAGGTCGGCTCCCCCCGCCAGTTTTTCTGACCGGCGGGGCCCCCGTTGAGGTAGGGGGTGGTGAAGAAGGCCGTGCGGCCCTGCGGCGATCCGTCGCAGAGCACCTTCACACCGCCAACCCGCAGCCGGCCCCGATACGCCGTCTCGGTGAAGGGCGGCTTCCCAGCAAATGTGGCGGCGAGGTCTTGGGCGAGCGGGTAGGCGACGACGTCGATCGCCAGGCCACCACGGTCGGCCACCCCGCGGAGCAGCTTGTAGGCTGCGGCCCCCGTGGCGCCATCCTGGGCCGTGGTGATGCCGGCAGCGGTGTAGGCCTGCTGGCCTTCGGCGAGATGCTCAAGCAAGACGTCCACCGGCGGCGTGGGCAGCCGTGAGGCGACCGGCAGCCAGGCGGTTTCCATCAGCAGCCCATCCGGCTCTTGGGAGCCCGGCATGCGACCGATCACGCCGCCGGCGGGCGTGGGGGTGGAGGCCGTGATGCCATACTTTTTGAGGGCGAGCGAGTTGAGCACCGCCCCGTGGCCCGAGACATGCAGCACGATCACCGGATGGTTGGGAAACGCCTGATCGAGGTCCGCCTTGGTGGGATGACGGTGCTCGGCGAGCAGGTCGGGATCGAAGCCGTAGCCGAAGACAAACTGGCCCTCGGGCGTGCCCAGCCGCTTCTGCACCTGCTGCAGCTGGGTGACGATGTCGGCGATGGTTTGGCAGGGGCCGGCGGGCGGACTTGAGCAGTTGGCCTGCAGCTGGATCAGGCCGCACTGAAAGAAGTGGCTGTGGGGATCGACGAAGCCTGGCAGGAGAGCCTTGCCGGCAAGATCAACGACGCGGGTTTCTGGGCCCTTGGTGGAGAGGATCTCGTCTTTGGAGCCAACCGCAACGATCGTGCCGTTCGCCACTGCGACCGCTTCGGCCTCCGGGGCCGCCCGATTCATCGTCAGAATCGGCCCGCCGTGGTAGATCGCCTCGGGCGGGGCAGCCTCCGCGTCGCAGGCGAAGGTGGCGGCAGCAACGGCGGCAAGAAAAACGGCGAGGCGGGCTTTCACGGCGGTGGTGTCTCGGGGAGGAGCGGATCAAAGCAGATGCAGTGTCGAAGTCTACCGTCGCAGCGTCTCGCTGTGCCTCCGCTCACTGCCCGCACTTCGGGCAGGGCCCCGCCAGCCGAAACGACGGAAGCTGCCGCTGCTCGCCACAGTTGGGGCAGGGCACGCCCTTGCCGTGCAGCGTGTGCACGACCACGTCCATGACGATGAGAGCCACCCAGGCAACGCCCATGCCGGCCGTCGCCAGCTGCAGCAGCAGCGGGGCGTCGTCGACGTCGCCATGCCAGCGGACCAGGCCCACAAGCGCCATCGAGGCGACCCCAAACACTGCGTAGATCAGCTTGCGACCCTGCGACGCTGTCATCGGTGGCTCAGGGATCGGTGAGGTTTACGTTCCACCAGCCGGGGGTCACCGTGGGCGTGGTGCCGTCTGCTGGGAGGGTGGTGCCGACGGCCTGGCGGAGCTGGGCGGAGAGCTCGGCGACGGCCTCGGCATGGGCGGGATCCTCCGCGAGGTTGGTCAGCTCTCGTGGGTCGGCATCGTGGTCGTAGAGCTCGCGACCCTCGCGGCCCTCGTCCCACTCGGTGTACCGCCAGCGGGGCGTGCGGAGCGAGTAGCCAAAAAACGGCTCAGGGCCGCTGCTGCCACGCCGCCGCCGGACCACCTGCGTGATCGCCCAGCCGCGTCCGGGGTCGCTCGCGTCGCGAAGGGTGGGCACGAGGCTCTGGCCCTGCAGATTGCCTGGAGGCTCAACCCCGCAGAGTTCGGCGAGGGTGGGAAAGAGGTCGACCTGCGAAACGGGCGTGGCGGCGACGCTTCCCGGCTCCGTGACGCCCGGCGCGACAACCAGCAGCGGCACGCGGGCGCTCTCTTCAAAGAGGCTCTGTTTCTGCCAGAGGCCATGCTCGCCCATGTGATAGCCGTGATCGCTGGTAAACACGATGACCGTGCTCTCGGCAAGCCCGAGGGCGTCGAGCCGATCGAGGAGCCGGCCCACCTGGGCATCCATAAACGAGATGCTCGCGTTGTAGGCCTGCCGGCACTCCCGCCGCTGCAGGTCGGTCATTCCCAGATGCTCTTTCTTCTGACTGCCAAGGCCGGCGGGCGGAATGTCGGCCCGGTCTTCCTCGATGCCCTCCACCAGCGGCATGGCCTTGAGAGGGTGGTAGCCGAAGTAGGGCTCCTGGGGCGCCACATAGGGCGTGTGGGGCCTGAAGAAGCCGACCGCCAGAAAGAAGGGGCGATCGCGACGAGCGCACCGCTCGAGAATCCACTGGGCATCATCCACCAGCATGGCGTCGGTGTGTTCGGCGTCGGGCCGCGGCGAGGCATACCAGCTGAGCGTGCCACCAAACTGCCCCGGGCGAAGGGAGAAGATGTCGGGCTCCTCCACGAGCCGGTCGACCCCCGCGGGATTGCACTCGACCTCCCAGGAGGCGGGATCGTCGTGGCCGTCAGTGCCGACGGATGTCGGCACGTTGTAGTGGTAGAGCTTGCCGACGCGGGCGGCGAAGTAGCCATCGAGCCGGAAGGCCTGCGGCATGCTCAGCTGCGAGGGGATCGTCTGCCGAAAGAGCTGGGCGTTGGCGAGGATGCCGGTGCTGTTGGGATAGAGGCCGGTGAGAAAGGAGTTGCGACTCGGGCCGCAGAGCGGAAACGTGCAGTAGGCCCGCTCAAACCGCATGCCGCGGGCCGCCAGGCGGTCAATGTTGGGCGTGTGGGCCCTGGTGTCGCCGTAGCATCCCAGCAGGTTGTTGAGATCGTCGGAGACGATGAAGAGCACATTGGGCCGCTCCGCCGCTGCTGCATCAGCCACGCTGCCGCTCTGGCATGCACAGGCCACCACCAAGCCACACGCGACCAGCCGAATCATCCCACGCATCCGTTCCCTCCCGAGCC
>CALCGM010000474.1 GCA_937900985.1 uncultured Planctomycetaceae bacterium
TACCGCGGCAGCCGGGCGAAGCTCGAAGAGTTTGACCAGCGGCAGCCGGCCAACTGGGCCGCCAAGCGGGCCATCGCCGCTGCTGCCGCCGAAGAAATCGAGGATGGCGAGACCGTGCTGCTCGACGGCGGCACCACCACCTACGAAGTTGCCCGCCAGCTCGTCGGCCGTCCGCTGCAGGTGGTCACCAACAGCCTGCCGGTGGCCAATCTCTTCGTCTCCGAATCGCAGACCGATCTCGTTCTGCTCGGCGGCTACGTCTCGCCGAAAACCGGTGTCTGCCTCGGCCCCTACGCCAACGAGCTGCTCGGCCGGCTGCACGTCTCCACGACCGTGCTCTCTGCCGCTGGCATCGCGGAGGAAGGCCTCTTCAACGCCCACCTGCTGCTGGCCGAAACCGAGCAGGCGATGCTGAAGGCAGGCAGCCGCGTGATTGTCGTTGCCGACAGCTCCAAGTTTGGACGTCGCAGTCTGACGCTCGTCTGTGGCCTCAGCGAGATCAACTGCCTCGTGGTCGACGAGGGCCTCGCACCGCCCTGGCGGAAGCAGGTTGCCCAGGCCGGTGTGCGGCTGGTGACCACGCCCGTCAGCGATGACGACGCCGACCCCTCCACTCTCTCCACGTCTCACGGTGAGGAGCCTGCCGCATGAGTCTTTCCCTGCCCACCATGGCCCCGGGCCTCGATCGCTCACAGGTCGAACGGATCGTTCGTGAGATCGTGCTGCGGTCTCACCAGCCGCCGCCGTCGCAGGAGCCCGCCGGCGAGCCGAAGCTCGTGGTCAGCATCTCCGCTCGGCACTGCCATCTGACCGATGCGCACGTTGAGAAGCTGTTTGGCCCCGGCCGCACGCTCACGCCCCAGAAGAGCCTCTATCAAGACGGCTTCTACGCCGCCGAAGAGACCGTGATGGTGGTCGGCCCCAAGCGACGGATGCTGCCCACCGTGCGGGTGCTCGGCCCCACGCGAAAGGCCTCGCAGGTGGAGCTGGCCTTCACCGACGCGATCTCCCTGGGCCTCACCCTCCCGGTTCGCGCCAGCGGCAAGATCGCCGGCACCCCAGGCTGCGTGCTCGTCGGGCCAGCGGGGGCGATTGAGCTTTCAGAGGGGGTGATCCGTGCGGAGCGGCACGTCCACATGAGCCATGCCGACGCTGAGTTTTTCGGTGTCCGCGACGGCGACCGTATGAGCCTGGTGATCAAGGGTAGCTGCAGCACCGTGTTTCGCGACCTGCTCGTGCGGGCCGACGCGACCAGCAAGCTTGAGGTGCACATCGACACCGACGAAGGCAATGCAGCCGACCTTGATCACGCAGAGAGCGTGGAGCTAGTTCGGCAGACGTAAACGATTCATGGCCGTCTTGCCGGCGCGTGCCGGCACGGCCGCCGGGCACCTGCCCGGAGGTTTGAGTGAAGCGGAGTTCAGGAGCAGCAGATGGCAAAGAACATCGAAGCCCTCGGCATGATCGAGACGAAGGGGTTCGTCACGCTCGTCGAGGCAGTCGACGCGATGATGAAGGCGGCCAACGTCACCTTCCTCGGTTGGGACAAGATCGGTAGCGCCCTCGTCACGGCGTTTGTCTCGGGTGATGTGGCCGCCGTGAAGGCCGCAACCGACGCCGGAGCAGCGGCCGCTGGCCGGATTGGCGATGTGGTCAGCGTGCAGGTCATTCCACGTCCGCACGACGATCTGCATGTCGTGCTGCCCGTCTCGATGCCCGGTGCCGGCGACTGATCGCCTGCCCGGGTGGTGTTGAAATCACACGTTCTCTTCTTCAGGAAACAACTCATGAATACGGCTATCGGATTGATTGAGACCAAGGGTCTGGTGGGCCTCGTCGAGGCGACCGACGCCATGGCCAAGGCGGCCAACGTCAAGGTCCTCAAGCGGGTCAGCATCGGCGGTGCATTTGTGACCACCGTGGTGCAGGGCGACGTGGGCAGCGTGCGTGCGGCCGTGGAAGCTGGCAGCAATGCTGCGGCACAGGTGGGCGATCTGGTCGCCAGCCATGTGATTCCACGTCCGGCGGAGAGCCTCACGACTGCGTTCTTTTCGTGAAACGCCTGTCGCTGAGCCATCACGGAGGAGATGACTGTCGATGAAGATCCTTGTTGCCAATCTCGGCTCCACGAGCTTCAAGTACCGGCTTTTCGACCTGCCCGACGCCGCGGCGTCGGCCGGGGAGGAAACAGAGCTGGCGCGGGGCGGCGTGGAACGGATCGGGGCTGCGGAGAGCCGTGTCTATGCCTCGGCAGGCGAGACAATGCTCGAAGCAGTTCAGCCCGTGCCTGACCACGGTGTCGCCCTCGAGGCGGCCCTCGGTCAGTTGACCGGGGCTGATGGTCCGCTCACGGACGTTGCCGAGGTGGCTGCGGTGGGCTTCAAGGCGGTGCATGGCGGAAGGGCTGGGGGTGTCACCCGCGTGACCCCCGAGGTGTTGGCAGCGATGGAGGAAATGTCCGAAGTCGCTCCAGCCCACAACCCGCCCTATGTCAAAGCGATGCGAACGGTGGCCACCAGGCTGCCTGGCGTGCCGCTGGTGGCGGCCTTTGAGACGGGCTTCCACGCCACCATCCCCACCCGCAACGCGCTCTATGCGGTTCCGACCGCATGGGTCGACGAGCACCTGGTGCGGCGATGGGGTTTTCATGGGGCCAGCCATCGCTATGTCGCCGGTCGGCTGCAGCAGCGTGTGCCGGCGGCCGCAGGACGCCCGCACCGCGCGGTCTCCTGCCACCTCGGTGGCTCGAGCAGCGTCTGCTGGCTGCGGGACGGGCAGAGCGTGGGGGCCTCGATGGGCATGAGCCCTCAGTCGGGGCTGCCGCAAAACAACCGGGCCGGCGATGTCGACCCGTTCGTGCTGCGGCACATGGCAAAGGCGACGGGACGCTCCTTCGATGACCTGCTCAACGAGCTCTCGTCGCACAGCGGGCTGGCGGGCATGTCGGGCACCTCGGGCGACATGCGGGACCTCGAGGCTGCTGCCGAGGGTGGAAGCCAGCGGGCGGCCGATGCGATTGCTGTCTATGTGGCTGCCATTCGCCACTGGCTCGGTGGTGGGCTCGTCGAACTCGGCGGGCTCGACGGTCTCGGCTTTGCCGGTGGGATCGGCGAGAACTCCCCGCGGGTTCGCGAGGACGTCTGCCGCGGTCTGGAAGATCTCGGCATCCGGCTCGACGCCGAGGCCAACACGACCGGCAGCGGCGAGCGGCCGATCCATGCGGCGGACAGCCGGGTGGCGATCTGGGTCATTCCCACCAATGAAGAGATCGTCGTTGCCCGTCAGACTCGCGACCTGCTCGCAGCCAACTGAAACGAACCTACTCACCAGAGGCCACTGATGTTCATCGCACGTGTCACCGGATCGATCATCGCCACGCAGAAAGCGGCGTCGATGACCGGCCACAAGCTGCTGATCGTGGAGCCCTACCGGCTCGCGGAGGCAAAGGCCGACGGGTCGGGCCGTGACAGGCTCGTGTCGACCGGCCGCACCTTCATCGCCGTTGACGCCCTGGGGGCGGGCGAAGGTGAGTTTGTGCTGGTGACCCAAGGGTCGAGCGCCCGCATGACCCCCGAAACCAAGACGCTGCCGATCGACGCGGTGGTGATCGGCCTCGTCGATGCGGTGACGGTCGAGGGCCACGATGTCTTTTCAAGGAATGCCTAACTCATGTCCACATCCACCATCGATCCCCAAAACATCGCCAGCATCGTCCGTCAGGTGATCGCTGAAATCGGCCAGCCATCCGCAGCTGCTGCCGCTCCGGTTGCAGGGCCGGTAGCCAGCGGGTCGCTCGCCGGTGCCAACGGCGTTTTCTCCAGCGTTGATGAGGCCGTGCGGGCCGCCACCGATGCCTTTGAGCAGCTTGAGCGGCTCGGTGTCGACGGCCGCAAGCGGGCGATCTCCCACATCCGCCGCATCGCCATCGAAGACGCCGAAGAGCTCGGCCGCATGGAGTTTGCGGAGACCAAGATCGGCCGGCTCGATCACAAGATCGAAAAGCTGGGTGTCCTTGGTGAGAAGGTGCCGGGGGTGGAGTTTCTCCAGAGCCAGGTCTACAGCGGAGACCACGGCCTGGCTGTGATCGAGCATGCTCCCTTCGGCGTGATTGGAGCGATCACGCCGGTGACCCATTCGCTGCCAACCATCGCCTGCAATGCCGTCAACATGATTGCCGGCGGCAACACGGTGGTGGTCAACCCGCATCCCAGCGGCCGTCAGGTGGCCGCCGAGGGTGTCCGCCGCTTCAACCAGGCGATCTATCGCGACCTTGGCGTCGACAACCTGATCACGCTCGTGGCTGAGCCGACGCTCGAATCGGCCTCCGAGCTCTTCGGCCATCGCGGTGTGAAGCTGATCTGCGTCACCGGCGGCCCCGCGGTGGCTCGGGCAGCCCTGCAGTCGACCAAGCGGGCAATCGTGGCTGGCCCGGGCAATCCCCCGGTGGTCGTCGACGAGACGGCCGACCTCGACCGGGCAGCGCGGTCGATCATCCAAGGCGCTGCCTACGACAACAACCTGCTGTGCATCGGCGAGAAACAGGTCTTCGTCGTGGCCAGTGTGTTTGACGCGATGATGGCCGCCATGGAGCGGGCCGGTGGGCTCCGCCTGACGGCCTCCCAGGTCGATGCCCTCACCAAGCGGGCGATTGTGATGGCGGGCGAAGGCGAGCATCGGCACCCAGTGCCCTGCAAGGATCTCCTCGGCAAGGATGCGGCTCTGCTCGCCAAGGCAGCAGGTGCGACGGCCGATGAGCGGCTGGAGCTTGTGTTTGGTGAGACCGACCTCGACAACCCCTTTGTGCCCACCGAACAGATGATGCCCTTCCTGCCGTTTGTCCGCTGCCGCACCGTCGACGAGGCGATTGAGCGGGCCCACGAGAGCGAGCACGGCTTCCGCCACACCGCAATCATCCACTCGACCAACGTCCGCACGATGACGCGGATGGGCCGCCTGCTCGACACCACGCTGTTCGTGAAGAACGGCCCGAGCGTCGCGGGCCTGGGCCTCGGTGGCGAGGGCTACCTCTCGTTCTCGATCGCCACGCCGACCGGCGAAGGGGTCACTACCCCGCTGACCTTTACCCGTCAGCGGCGGTGCACCCTGGTCGACGACCTCCGCATCCTGGGCAGCCCCGACGCGGTTGCCTGATTCCACCGCCTGTTGTGCGGGCCTGCCATACCAGCGTTTCCCACCTCACCACACTCCCACGCCTTTCACCATGCAGCTTGCTCTCGTTCTCGGCACCGCGATCGCCACCGTGAAGCATGCGTCCCTCGAGGGGCGTCGGCTGCTGGTGGTGCAGCCGGTCATGGCTGATCGCACGACGGCCGACGGCGACCCCCAGCTGGCGATCGATAC
>CALCGM010000475.1 GCA_937900985.1 uncultured Planctomycetaceae bacterium
ATCGTGCGGGCCAAGCGGCTGATGCACGGCAAGGTCGACTCGATCGAGCACTCTGGTGAAGGGCTCTTTGCGGGGCTGGCGTCGCCGATCGAAGCCACCCGCTACCACAGCCTGGTGATCGATCCGCCCACGCTTCCGCACGAGTTTGCGGTGGACGCCTGGTCGACGGCTCCCGACGGCTCTCGCGAGATTATGGCGATTCGGCACCGCACGATGCCGGTGTATGGGCTGCAGTTTCATCCCGAGAGTTTTCTGACCCACGTTGGCTACGACCTGCTGAAAAACTTTCTCCAGGCCAGCCAGGTGGCCCATGGCTCGGGGGGGGCATGATCGAGCTGGTCGATGCCTTGCGGCTCGTCGAAGAGTCCGCCACCGTCCTCGAGCCCCGCCGCGAACTGCTCGCTCGGTCGTGCGGTCGCAGGCTGGCAGCGGCGGTCATCGCCGACATCGACTCACCGGCCTGGGATCGGGCGATGATGGACGGCTTTGCCGTAGCCAACGCCGACTTCGAGGCGGTGGGGGAGAGGGTCGTCGAGCTGACCGTGGTCGTCGATCTGGCGGCGGGAGCCACCAGCGGCGTGGCCGTCGGGCCCGGGACGGCGGCGCGGATCATGACCGGGGCGGCGATCCCACCTGGTGCCGACGCGGTGGTGCCGATTGAACGGGCCGTCGACGGCACGGCGTCTGCAGCAGCGGGAGGCCGGGTGCGGCTGTGCGAGCCGACCTTCCGCCCGGGGCAGCACATCGCTCGTCAAGGCACCGCCTTTGCCGCGGGTGAGGAGGTGCTGCCCGCGGGGAGTCTGCTCACCGCTGCCGAGATCGGCCTGGCCGCGGAAGCGGGGGCGACGCATGTCGTCACCTCGCCGCAGGTGCGGGTTGCCATTCTCTCAACAGGCAGCGAGCTGGTGGATGCGGCGGCCGTGCCCGCCCATGGTCAGACCCGCAACACCAACGGCCCGATGGTGGCCGCCGCGGTCAGCCTGCTCGGTGCCGAGCCGATTCCTTTGGGAATCGCTGCGGATCGCCCTGAGGCGATCCGGGCGGCGATTCGACAGGGCCTTGCTGCCGATGTGCTGCTGCTCTCCGGCGGTGTGTCGGCCGGCGACTTCGATCTCGTGCCCGGCATCCTCCAGGCCTGCGGGGTGCGGCAGGTGTTTCACAAAGTACGGCTGAAACCGGGGAAGCCGGTCTGGTTTGGCAGGCTTGATCGCCCCGGGGCGGCTCCCACGCTCGTCTTTGGCCTGCCGGGCAACCCTGCCAGCACACTCGTCTGCTTCGACCTCTTCGTGCGGCCGGCCATCGGCATCCTCAGCGGACAGCCGGCGGCGGCCTGGCACCTGCCACGTCGCGAGGCGGTGCTCGCCGGCAGCTGCAAGGGAGCCGCCGGCCGGCCCGTGTTTCTGCCGGCTCGGCTCAGCGAGCTGGATGGCCGGCTGACAGCCGAGCCGCAGCGGTGGACCGGCTCCTCCGATCTCCGCGGACTCGCGGGGGCGTCTGGCCTGATCGCCGTTCCGGCAGGAGCCTCGTTTGCCGCTGGCGACACGGTCGAGGTGCTGATCCGCACCCCTCCGGCTGCCGGCTGACAGGCGGGCGTATGGCCTAGCCCTCGTCGGCGGGCGGCATCACCAGCCCGAGCGACGTGAGCTTTGCCAGGCACTCGTCTCGCTCGCGGCAGCGATCGAGCCGCCGCCAGCTCTCGTGCTGGGAGGCGAGAAACGCTTCGTGGCTGGCAGGAAAGCCAGCCGCCCCATGCTCGGCCGTGAGCCGCTGGATGACCTCCTGGTCGAGCCGGGTCAGCCGCAGGGCGTCGACGCGGTAGTCGAGGAAGGCCTCCCAGACCAATGGAAAGAGCGGACGCACGATCTGCTCGCCGAGCGCCGTCGCGTAGTGGCGAATCTCCTCCTGGGCATGGCGGTCCATGCGGAGGGCCAAAAAGTGCAGCAGGTTGTGCAGGTCGACCTTCCAGTAGGCCTCGGTGTAGGTCGAGAGGGGCAGGTCCTTGCGGGCCTGTTCCCGGGCGACGCCAGCCTCAAGCCGCTGCTGGTAGACCGCCCTGGCGCGGTGATGCAGGTCTGTCTCGGTGTGCGAGAGGGCACTGCCGGCTTCGCGGGGGAGCAGGCCTTCCGATCCCTGCCTGTTGCTGGAGGCCTGGGTTCGCCAGGCGTCCGGCTCGGTCGTCTGCATCGAGTCGATGGCCAGCGAATAGCGGGTGGAGTATTCGTTGACGTTGGCCGTGCGGTGGCGAATCCACTGCCGCCAGCAGTCCATCGGCACCCGCACCAGAAACTTCAGCTCCGCCATTTCAAACGGCGTCGTGTGGGCGTGCCGCAAGAGATACCGGATCAGCTGGCGGTCGTCGCTGACCTGTCGCGTGCCGTCGCCGTAGCTCACTCGCGCTGCCTGGACGACCGCCGCGTCGTCTCCCATCACGTCGACGAGGGTCACAAACCCGTCATCGAGCACGGGGAACTTCTTCCACCGCAGCGACTCAAGGAGGTCGTGCCGCGAGGAGGGGTCGGCGGGCCTGGGCGTTGTCATAAAAACACTCGTGCAGGGAGGAACTCGGTGCCACCTCCCGCCGATGATCACCCGAGCCTGCGGCCGCTAAGCCTTGCCGTGGAGTTCATTGACGAGGTCGGCAAGTTTACGGGCGTCGTCCGTCGTGCGGAGGTGGTCGATGCGACTCTTGGGCACGCCGAGCTTCTCGAGGGACCCGCCGATCGATGTCCAGAGTTTCTCGCGTTTCTTGCCTTCTGCAAGGTAAAGGTCTGTGACCTGCTCGCCAAGACGCTGCAGCAGTTTCGTGTCGAGGTTCTCGTAGTACCGTTTGACGATCGACTGCTGGTATCGTGTCAGTTCAGCCATGATGGAAAAAGACTCCCGGGTGTGGGGGGCACTCGTCGAGCAACGGGCGGGTGGCCTGCTGCCGTGGGGGCGGGTAGAGTATCGACGTCGTCACCTCCGACTTTCGAGAGAATTTGATGCCCACGATCACGTTTGCCAACGAGAAAAAAGAGATCCAGGTTCCGGATGGCGCGAATTTGCGTCGTGAAACGCTTCAGGCCGGCGTCGCCCTCTATCCGGGCATCCACAAGGTGGCCAACTGCCACGGCCTGGGAACCTGCGGCTCCTGCCGGGTGCTGGTCACCAAGGGGATGGACAACACCAGCCGGATGGGGGTGCTGGAGAAGGCGCGGCTCGGCGTTTCTCTCGCCTACATCGGCAACGAAGACACGATGCGGCTGGCCTGCCAGACCCGGGTGCACGGCGACATCACCGTGACCACCTGCCCAGCGGCAAATCTCTACGGCGAAAACTTCTTCAGCTGATCCGGTTGAGCAGGTTGCCGTGACGGCATGAGCCGCCGGTCCTGATGTGGCCGGCTGACGGACCTGCGGGCCTTCAAGAACGAGGATCGGCGTGAAGGAAGTGATCGCCATCGTGAAGCCCTTCCTTGCGGAGCGGGTTCTTGCTGCCCTCGGCCGTGCACCCCTTGAGGCCTGCACGGTTCGCGAGGTGAAGGGCTACGGCCGGCAGAAGAACTATCTCGATCAGTATGGCGAGAGTGAATACTCGCAGGCCTTCCTGCCCAAGGTCGAGATTTCCATGTGGGTGGAAGACCACTGGGTCGACGAGGTGGTCGACCGTGTGGTGGCGGTGGCCCGCACTGGCCGCATGGGCGACGGGAAGGTCTTTGTGATGCCCGCGGCCGAGGCGAGGGAGACGTGAGCCTGGCCGCTCGCCGTCTCCTTCGCTCGTCTGTCTGCCGCTTCCGGAGGGGGCTCAGCGGGCAAAGATGCCCGTTGCATACCAGATGCCGTTGCGGCCTCGGCGGATATCGAAGCCGAAGATCGAGTGCCGGCTGCGGACGGCATTCCAGTGGCCCGACGACTGCCGCCAGCTGCTGACGCAGTCGACGCAGGAGTCGAGCAGATCCTGGTTTTCCCAGCTCTCAGCCACCACCTCCACAGGTGAACTGACGGGGCGGCTGACTCGGGAAAGGATCCGACGCGAGCGGGTCGACCAGTTGTGGTGCCCCTGGTTCCCGAGAGACGCCTGGTACAGCGAATGGCTGGCGGCCTCCGAGGCCAGCACCGGATCGGCCTCCCCCTCCGTGCTCTGGGGCCGCTCCGGGTGGATGCGAACGGCGAGAATCATCGAACGCTGTGTGAGCGTGCCGGCGGGCATGTCGGCGAGCTCGTCGAGGTGCGACGTGGAAAAACGGTAGTACTTGCCGGGCCTGCGGGGCAGGATCGAGACGATCCTGCCATACACCGAGGAGCTCCCGTCGTCGGCTGCCTGGTGCGCGTAGTCCACGGCGAACACGCCGGCTCCGCGGCGGAGTTCGACCAGTGACGGATGATCCACCAGGCGAATCTGGCTGCCCTTGACCGCCGTCGTTCCCTCCAGCGGGAGCCGACAGAACACCCACGGCGTTGCGCTCGTGGCGAAGCGGTTCTGGATTGCGGGCTGCTGCAGGTAGCGGCCGACCAGGTCGTCGTCGCTGACCTCCGGCTCGATCGACACCAGCAGCATGGCACCGGCGTCGCGGGCCGCTGCGGTGGCCTCGGCGTAGTCATTGATGCAGGTGACCGACGGCGGTGGTGCGTCGGATGCGAGTGTGTCGTCGCTGCGGCCTGCTGCTGGTATCCCGAGCACCACGGCTGCCGCCACGAGCCAACTCGCCACGCTTCTTCGGCCAACGTCCCTGTGTGTCCGCATTGTTGCGAAACTCCTTTCGGTTCACGCGTTTCTGCGGCGGCCCCGAGACTGGGACCGCACCACCCGCGGCTGGCGATTGGAAGGCCGGGACGAGGGGCTGGCAAGCCTCGCCGGTTTTGCGGCCTCTGCGGGTCGTGCCGGTCGCGAAAATGCGGCGGTTTCGGTAGGTTGGTGCACTTCGGGTGGCTCAGGGACGAGCTGCCAGCCTGCCACACGGCGTCCGCAAGGGAGCGTTCGATGAAGCGTTGGATGAACCGGTCTGTGACCATCGCCGAGCAGGTCTGGCGGGGGCCGCAGAGCCCTCAGCTCCGCAGCAGGCGATGGTGTGTGGGGGCCATGCTGGTCATGGCGGTGGCCTTCGTGCCGGGGCCGCAGCGGCCGCTCGCTGCAGCCGAACTCGCCGACCTGGCGGCCGAGGCTCGGGCCGAGAAGGGCGATTTCCGCACGGTCGACGCCGGGGTGCTCAAGCGAGCGGCCGCAGGCCTGCGGGTGGCCCTGGCTCCCCTGGGGCGGCTCCTCGATCGCAGCGCCAGCGGGCCGGGATGGCGCCGCTACCTCGACTGGACCACGCTCTCGGAGGTGTCGTCTGACGAGTTTGCCGAAGCCGACGCTGGCGTTGACGCCGGCCTGCTCGACCGGCTGCAGACGCGGTTTGAAACGGGAGCCAACGGCCTCGCCATGCCACAGTTTGCCAGGGTTCGCCGGGCACTCGACCGGTATCGTCGTGCCGCCGATGCAGCGACCGCGGCGGATGCCGCGGAGCGGCATGCGGAAATTCTGGAGCGGCTTGCGGCGGCCCTGGAAGAGGCTGAGGCCGACGGCACGTCCGACTCGCTCGAACCGGTCGGGCTTGTCCTCCACGAACTCGAAGCAACGGGCCAGTCGCTCGCACTGGTGGAACGCGTGCGGGCGGTGACGGGCCGGCCCAATCTGCTGATCGATGTGGAGGAGTCGCTCCTGGCGGCTGCGGTGAATCGCGAGGTTGATCAGGTCGAACCGGTGGACGAGGTGATCGTGGGCACGCGGGTCCGTGGCACAGGCCACACCACTGGCCAGGTGCGGCTCGATCTCGTGCCGTCGACCGCCGAGGCAGCTTTTGAGCTGGTTTTTGGGGCCGTCAACCATTCCCAAACCCATGGTGGCCGCGGGCCGGTGACGGTGTTTAGCAATGGTGAAACACGGCTCGACGCCCGGAAGCGGCTGCTGGTGGATGACGAGGGCATCACCGTCGGCCCCACGCAGGTGTCGGCCACGGCCCGTTCCACGCCCACGGGGATTGCCGTCTCCAAACGCTTTGGCAAGCGGCTGATTCGCAAGATCGCCAGCCGCAAGTCGGCGGAGATTCGGCCTCAGGCCGACCGGGAAGCCTCGGCGAAGGCGGAGGCGAAGCTGCGGCGGCAGTTTGAGGAACAGACCGCCGGCCCAATCGCGCAGGCTCGAGCGGATTATCAGCAGCGATTTCGTGAGCCGTTGCTGGAGCGGGACTGGTATCCCGACCTGCTCGCCATGTCGACGAGCGATGCACAGCTCTCGGTGGCCGCACGCAAGGCGATCTCCGACCAGATTTCGGCAGCATCCCCAGCCCCAGCCCCTGCGGCCGAGGCCGTGCTCTCGGCTCGCGTTCACGACACGCTCGTCAACAACGTGGCCGAGATCACGCTCTCCGGCCGCACCCTGACCCAGGAAGACGTGGAGGAGCTGGCGAAGTCGCGGGAAGTCGCCATGCCGGAGGCCTTCGGCAGTGATCCCGATCAACAGCCTTGGTCGATCACGTTTGCCCGCCGCCGCCCCGTCGAGCTTGATGTCGCC
>CALCGM010000476.1 GCA_937900985.1 uncultured Planctomycetaceae bacterium
CGTCCGCTGAACCTCGGCAGCCTCGGCCGACGTATCGCTGGGAAGCATGCTCGGCATCCTTTCTGGCAGCCCGTCGCGGGGTTGGCGACTCGCCTGGAATCGTAGCGTGCGAATGAGTGCGATCACAAGCAGCTGAAGCCACCGGCCGATCACCACCGGGGGAAGCCGAAGCCGCGTGAACTGATACCGGACTGCCCTGCCGCAGTCCGGTGGCCCGCTTCTCCGCGAACTCCTCCCGTCACTGACGTGCAGTTCTCTTTTTCACCACAGCGTTCGGACCGGGTAGCGACCGATCCACGCGTTGTCGGTGACGATCGCGAGCCCGTGGCAGGCGGCCTGGGCAACCAAGATCCGGTCGAAGGAGTCGCGGTGGAGCTGCGGCAGCTCCGGGTGAGCCTCGACGAGTCGCGCGATGTCACCGAGGTCCTTGAGAGCCTTGCTCGGCCGCCGCTCCGGGGTTCGCCAGGCTTTGATTGTTCCTGCCAGCGTGTCGGTGAGCGACGCCACCCGCATCAGGATCCCGTGGACATCGGCCGGCACGCTGCGACCGGGAAACTCACGGTAAAAATCCTCGGTGCTCAGCTGCAGGCTCACCTGCGAGCGGCCCTGGAAGTTCACCGACCAGGGATGCCGCTGGGCGAGGAAGCCAACCGCCTCCAGCGTGGCGACTGCCGGCTCGATCTCATCCACGGCCACCACGAAGTCGACGTCGCGGTTCACCATCGGCTCGGCGGCCCAGTGATTGACGGCGATCCCGCCGATTGCGCACCAGTGCAGTTCGGCCCGCTCGAGCGCGTCGACCATCCGCATCACGTCGTCGGCCCCGCCGGCCGTCTGCCAGTCGTAAAACTGCCGTCCTGTCATGCGACTCAGTCTACCCGGGGAAAAAGGAAAACTGAGGACGGAAGCTGATTTCGGAACGCTCCGACGCAGCCAGGCTCGACGCGCAGCCGCGGCATCACGCCCGGCCGCACGCTGCGGCAGCATGTGATCGGCACCTTTCAGTGCCCGAGCGACCGCCCCGACGCGATCCCCCGCTCCGAAGAGTTTGACACCGGCCCGCGCGAACGAATTAGACTGCTGGATACGATGCCGAGGTTTGGATCATGCCGTTTTATTTCTTCCTCTGGACCGTGGAGAGCATTCGGCATGTCGCAGAGCACGGCATCTCACAGGAAGAGTTCGAGGAAGTTGTCATGAATCCCGAGGGTGAAACGGTCAGTCGCTCTTCAGGTAATCCGATCGCGTTTGGGGCAACCCAGACCGGCCGAGTCTTGTGCTGCGTCTTTCGAAGAATAGACGACGACATCATCCAGCCGATGACTGCGTTCGAGGTGGAGGAATGACCATGCAACTGACGGCGGATCAGGTCGATCAGATTCGGTCAGCTCTGGCGGCGGGGCGGCGGCGGATTTCGCTCATGCCGACTGACGTGCAGCGGCAGTTGTGGCGGCAGGAAGCGGCTGCGGAGGATGCTTGTCGCGAGGACACGGTGGCACGTGTCGGGCGAATTCGCGCAGCCGTGACTCGGACGGGCGTGTTTGGTGATCTCCGGCGAGCCATCGCCATGGCCCGAATCCCCGATGCCCACTTGGCCGGCTTGCTCGACATTGAGCTCGAACTGCTCGAGCGGTTTCGGGAGGGAGAGGCCGATCTGCCCGCCGCCGCGATTGAACGCCTTGCCGCCACACTCAACTTGAGATTGATGCACGAGATTCCGCGGAGCACCGGGGCGTGACGGTGACCGAAAAGGGGACGCAGCTCTTTTCGGTCCTTCTGGGTTTTTCATGGGTAGAGCCGTAGGCCACCGCAGTAGAAGGAGATCACGGTCTTGAAGTTCGCGACGTTCCGGTAGCCCCCAGCCCGACGCTTGATTGCCATAATCTTGCTGTTGAGGCCCTCGGCGACGGCGTTGGTTAGTTGATGGCGGCAGTGGGTAATGATGTTGTCGAGGCGGCGGTCGATCATACGGGCGACTTTCTTGATCGGCTCGAGTCGGCTACGCATCGCCCAGCTATTCCATTGAGAGAAGAATCGTCGCGCCCATCCCTCGATGCTGAACGACCACAAGTGCCTCAGGTTCTCCTTGATAGCCCGGCACGGGCAGTCCCCCCGGAGCTGCCTGATTGCAGAAAGCAAGACCACGCTTACCCGAGTGAAGCCGATCGCCGCCGGCTGAAGCCGTAGCCGCCAGAGGCCAAGCCGACCGCGAGCAGGGCGACCGAGGACGGCTCGGGGACGGGCACCACGTCGGACAGCGTGGTGCCGAGGCGGATTTCGTCAACGCTACGGTCCGGGGAATCGTACTTGTTCATGTAAAAAGAGTTGTTCGCCCCTGGATCGACCCAGGTCCTGGTCACGTTGAACAGAGGCGTGCCGGGGCCGCCCGTCAGCGGCGGATCGAGCCAGACCTCGAGGCGGTCTTGGCCGGCCGTATCGGAGAAGGTGATCCGACCGAGCACGAGATACGACCCCGTGTAGTAGTCCGTGCCAGGAATGTTCGTGCTGGCGAGGACCGACCCATCGATTCGGGCATCCATGGAGAGGCTGGTTCGGATTGCCGGATTGAAGCACCGGAACCGGACCAATGCCACTTCGCTGGAGGACGGGGAAAACTCGTTCAAGCCGCCAAATCTGGGCACGATACAGAAACTGCTTGCCCAGTTTCTCTCGATGTGGTGGCTGGCACCTTTTTCTCTGGCACCTGTTTCTCGGCCCCGCCGTTCGAATCAACTCAGGCTCGACATACCGACGACTGAGCGCACGTGAAGTCACGTCGCCAAGGGGTTCCAGACGCGGTCGAATCCCACTTTCGCAAAGTCCTTGACGTTCGCCGTCGCAAATTCATTCACGCCGTGGTGGAGCAACGTTCGTGCCAGCCGCACGTCGATGATGCGGCGAAACGCAAACCCCGATTTGGCCGCGAGTTCCCAGACGTCGTCCATAACGGGAGCGCAGTCGATCAGCTGCCACGCCTGATTGGATCGATAGGTCGTGCAGACCGTCGCTGCCTGGGCCGCCGTGAGCGGCCTGGCGAAAATCCGCTCATTCCGCAGTTTGAGGTACAGCTCGACGAGCATCAGTTCGCAGATGGCGACGTCGCGGCGGGTCGCGAGTGATTCGATGAAGCTGCGGGACTTTCCATGCCATACCGAGTCGCGGTTGGCGGCGTGCACCGCGAGATTCGTGTCGAAGCTGAGCATGGCCAGAGGTCGGGTTTCAGTCGTGACTCAAGGCGGTCCACTCGTCCTCGGCCGCGAGTGGTTCCCCCATGCCGACGGGAGTCGGAAGCTTCCAGTCCGTCGGCTTCGTCCGGCCGGGCGGATGGTGTCGCACGATCTCCTCGAGCCCCCGACGCACGACCTCGGCGAAGCTCAACTCATTCTCTCGAGCGAGCCGCTTTGCCTCGTAGTAGAGCCGGTCGGGAATCTGAATCTGGGTTTTTATCATGATGGCAATTTACCAGCACGCGTCGACTGAGGCACCCCGCCTAGAGAAGGGCGTGGTCGCAGGCCGCGAACGCGGCTCCCGTCCACGTTTCTCGACGCCGATGGCGTGGCCACGCTCGACCGGGTATGCCCACGATTCGCGTGCTGATTGACGAACGTTGCGAGGCTGGCGAGCGCTGTGCCTGCACAGAGTGGCCAGCGGCCGCCTGGAGTCGAAGGCACGAGCCCGGGTTTTTGACATGCCCTACCGCGAAGCGGTGGCCGACCCGGCGGCCATGGCCAGGCGGCTGGCCGAGAGAAGACCGCCGGATGAAGCCGTAGCCGCCAGACGCCAGGCCGACCGCGAGCAGGGCCAGCGTGGAGGGTTCGGGGACGGCCGCCACGTCGGCCAGCGTGGTGCCGAGGCGGATTTCGTCGACGCTGCGGTCCGGGGAATCGTACTTGTTCATGTTAAAAGAGTTGTTCGCCCCGGGATCGACCCAGGTCCCGGTCACGTTGAACAGAGGCGTGCCGGGGCCGCCCGTCAGCGGCGGATCGAGCCAGACCTCGAGGCGGTCTTGGCCGGCCGTATCGGAGAAGGTGATCCGACCGAGCACGAGATACGACCCCGTGTAGTAGTCCGTGCCGGGCACATTCGCGCTGGCTCTGATGGAGCCGCCGATCCGAGCATCCATGTACGCGCTGGTTCGCTGAAGGGGATTGAAGCTGACGGCGAAGCCGGAGGATTGTCCGTTGCCTCCACCCGCATTGCTGAAGAAGCTGGGGATCGCCGTCGCCGAACTCTGAGTGGGATCAGGGGCGGCAAACAGCACGCTGAACCAGTAGGTAGCCCCGTCGCCGGTCAGCCCGGTGTTGTCGAACAGCCTCCGCATCGAGCCGGAGTTCAGGCCGGTGATCGCGTTGCCCGAGGTCTCGAGCTCGCCGTAGGTGAGCCCCGGGTTGGTGACTTGAAGGGCACTGGTTGCCTGCCAGGCGGCGGAGAATCCCTGGCCGCCGTTCTTGCCATTTAAGGAGCCGGTCGGATAGTCGAACTGATCCTAGATGATGATCGCAGCGGGGGCGAGGCGGACGAACAGAGAAACACCCGCGACGACGGCCACAAGCACGAGCCGTGCGACCGCGGTTGCACGCCGTCCGCGGGGAGAAGCTGAGCACGATTGCGTTCTTGTCATGAGCGATCCCTCCAATCGGTCATCGAGCGTTGCTGCGAGGCCCTGCGTCGCGGGCCGGCCGAAGCAGGAGACAACCACCGGGAAGGAGTGCAGCTCATGAGCAAAACCTCTTTCAAGCAACGTCAGATGGGGCAATCGATCACCTGCGGGACATCAACCGCCTGCGCACGTGGAGACCTTAGGCGTTCTTGGCCGTAGCACGACCCCACGTCCGGAGCGAAAATGACGAACGAACACTCAGCGACCATGAACGAACACTGAGCACACGGTTCGCGGCTTGGCGACATGGCTCACCCGCTGCCGGGCGGCCGAGGAGTCGCGCGAGGAGGTCTGCCACCCCCAGGCCGCACGCAAGGCCTCGGGAGTGCTCCCCGCCATCCGCCCGATCGACGAGTCACGAGCCGATGCAGGGTGTGTGGCCCGTTGGCTCAGGCTGGCCGTTTCCATGGACGTGCATGCGGGCATGACCGCAGACGAGTTTCGCAGCCGCCTGATTCATCTCCCCTTTGCGTATAGCCGCCAGATTCCCCTCGTCCCGCCGACTCTTGAGGGGCTCATCAGCCCGGCAATCGTTGCGAAGGTGCAACTGGCCGGGCTATTCTTCCGTCGCCCCCTCACCCAGCCATGAACCTGCTTCGTTCACTCCAAGCCTTTGACGGCAAGCAGACGGGCGTGCTTGAGCAGATCAGCAGCACGCTCCGGCGAGATCCCCGCACTGTCGCTGAGCTGCTCAAGGCCGCCGAGCACGACGACGCCAGGCTGCAGGTCGCCGCCACCTGGATCCTCAAGCGATGGGTCGAAGAGGGCGAGCCAGCCGCTCAGGAGCGTGCTCCGCAGCTGGCCCACGCGCTCACGCATGCCGCCGACTGGCAGTCGCAGCTGCACCTGCTGCAGGCCCTTGCGCTCCTGCAGATCCCGCAGCCGGCGGTGCCTCCCCTCACGCGGGCCCTCGCGCCACTCATCACCCACACCAACAGGTTTCTGCGAGCCTGGAGCCTGAGCGTGTATGCCAGGATCGCGGAAGACCACGAGCCGCTCCGCGAGAAGGTTCTCAAGCTGCTGGAAAACGCCGAGCACGACGACGCCGCAGCGGTGCGGGCCCGTGTTCGGCAGATCAGAAAACGCATCCGGTGGGCCTGACGCGGTCCCTGCCGGCAGCGGACGCAGCGGCCGTTACCCAGCCGTGGCTTCGCTGCGATCCTCGGCCAGCAGGGCCTTCGCCGCGGCGGCTATTGCCGGCCGATCCGCAGCAGGCACGCGGTCGAGCAGCGGCAGCAGGGGGCCTGTGCTCGCGATACCCGCGGCCGCCACCGCCTCGTGCAGCACGCAGATCGGGCTGATCGCGTTGCGGAGGTCTTCCAGCGGCTCAAAGATCGTGCGGATCCGTTCGGCCTCCTGCCAGTCGCCGGCAGCGGCCGCTCGTCGCAGGGCCACCGACAGCCTCGGAGCCACGCAGCCGCAGCCCGTGGTGAAGCCGCCCAGGCCGAAGTCGCGGAGGTGCACGATCGCCGGCTGCTCGCCAATGCCGCTGATCACCATGGCGGGATCGACCAGGTCGACAAGCTTCCGCAGCGTGGCATCGTCGGCCGGATCGTCGCGAACGATCGCATACTTGATCGCCGAAATCAGCCCATCGCGGCAGAGCGCCGCCGCGTCTTCAGGCTCGATGAAGCCCTCATGCTTGATGTAGAGCAGGGCAGGGATCCCGGCCGCCTCCACAAACCTCCGCACGCCCGTCGCCACGCCGCTGCTGGTGGTGATGCCCTGATGCGGCAGCACCATCGCCGTGCCAAAGGGATGCTGCCGCAGCAGCCTGGCATGCTCCATCATCAGCCCGTAGGTCGGGCCGACCGCTGGCACCACCTGCGTGGTCGCCGCCGGCAGCCGCGCGAGCATCTCCAAGACCGGCTCATACTCATGCAGCGGCAGGTGGTAGAAGACGGCGTTGCCGCCGTAGAGCAGCAGCTCCACGCCGCCCGCTTCGAGGTGCGCGATGATCGCTGCGTTGGCCGCCTCATCGATCGCTCCGGCCGCATCGCGGGCCAGCGGCGGCACCGCCATCGGCGAACGGGCAAAGGCATCCAGGGCAAGGGGCTGTTGCATGATCATCAGAGAGCCTTCAAAGAAAATGGCAGCCTCGGCGTGTCGCCCACAATACCATCCGCTCGGGTCATGCAAACCGTCGCCCGTCGCCGAGCCTGTGGGCAGCGCTCTTAGAAGATCTCGGGCTCGGCTTCGGCCCCGGGGCCGCCGCCGCGCTCGAGGAAGCGGAAGTCGCAGCCGTGGTCTGCCTGGGTGACCTCGTCGTGGTAGAGCCGGGCGTAGCCGCGATTCGACCGACGGGCAGGCGGCTGCCAGTCGGCCAGGCGGCGAGCGATCTCCGATTCGTCCACCAGCAGATCCAGGCGGCGGGCTTCCACGTCGAGCCGGATCAGGTCGCCTGTCTGCACGACCGCCAGCGGCCCGCCGGCGGCAGCCTCGGGAGCCACATGCAGCGCGCACGTGCCGTAGCTCGTGCCGCTCATGCGGGCATCGCTGATCCGCACCATGTCGCGAACGCCCTGCTCGAGCAGCGGCTTGGGTATCGGCAGCATCCCCCACTCCGGCATCCCCGGGCCCCCAAGCGGCCCGGCGTTTCGCAGCACGAGCACATCGTCGGCGGTGATGCCGCTGGCCGGGTCGTCGATGCGGGCCTTCATGTCGGGATAGGAGTCAAACACCACCGCGCGACCGGTGTGTGAGAGCAGCCGTGGCTCGGCGGCCGTCGGCTTGATCACGCAGCCATGCGGCGCGAGCGACCCACGCAGCACGCAGGTGCCGCCGGTGGGCGAGAGCGGGTTGCTCAGCGGCCGAATCACACGGTCGTCGATCACCTCCGCTCCGGCAATGTTTTCTCCAAGCGTGCGGCCGTTGACCGTCAGGCAGTCGAGCGTGAGCAGGTGCGAGATCCGCGTGAGCACCGCCGGCAGCCCACCCGCATCGTGCAGGTCTTCCATCAGAAACTCACCAGCCGGCCGCAGGTTGGCCACCACCGGCGTTCGCCGCGAGATCGCATCGAAGTGGTCGAGCGAGAGCGACACGCCCGCCCGGCCCGCGAGAGCCAGGAAGTGCACAATCGCGTTGGTCGACCCAGCGATCGCCATGTCGGTGGTGATTGCATTCTCAAAGGCAGCCGCCGTGAGGATCCGCGAGGGCCGCAGGTCGCTCCAGGCCATCTCCACGATCCGTCGCCCGCAGCCGCTGGCCATGCGGGCGTGCGCTGCGTGCACCGCGGGAATCGTCGAGGCCCCGGGCAGCGTCATGCCCAGGCTCTCCGCCACCGCGGCCATTGTGGAGGCGGTGCCCATCGTCATGCAGGTGCCCGCCGAGCGGGCGATGCCCTCTTCAAGCTGCCGCCAGACGCACGGCTCCAGGCATCCCGCCTGCCGCTGGGCCCAATACTTCCAGACGTCGGTGCCGCTGCCGAGCCGCTGATCGCGATACCTGCCGGCAAGCATCGGGCCGGCCGGCAGGAAGATCGCCGGCAGGTCGGCTGAGATCGCCCCCATCAAAAGCCCCGGCACCGTCTTGTCGCAGCCGCCCATCAACACCGCCGCGTCGACCGGATGGCTGCGGAGCACCTCCTCCACCTCCATCGCCAGCAGGTTGCGATAGAACATCGCCGTCGGCTTCATAAACATCTCGGAGACCGCGAGCACCGGGATCTCCAGCGGAAAGCCGCCGGCCTGCCACACGCCCCGCTTCACCTGCTCCACCCGCTCGGGAAAGTGGGTGTGGCACTGCGAGAGATCGCTCCACGAGTTGAGGATCGCGATCACCGGCCGCCCCTCCGCCTCCTCGGCGGCGTAGCCCATCTGCCGCAGCCGGCTGCGATGCCCAAAACTCCGCAGGTCGTCCGGGGCAAACCACCGCTGCGAACGCAGGCGGGAAGGATCGCGGCCGGGGATTCTTGAGTCAGACATCACACACTCACAAGCGGACTTCAGGGCAGCCATGCGGAAACGGGGCGACGAGTCCAACACACAAGCGACAGGAAAGCGGGACGGGACTGCGGGGAGCACTCCCCCGAAATCCCGTCCCGTTCGATTCGCGTCACGTGCTGCCCAACTCGCCACCCACGTGGCCTCGATTGTACGCTCATCAACTTCATGTTCACTGGGTGGGGCTCCGTTCGCATGGGCGTGCTCTGCAAAGGCTGGTGCAGCGGCTCTACACCGGCACAGAAAGGGGCTGTGATGACACCGCTGGGAATCCTTGCCATCGCGCTGGCGATCGTGATCGGCGGGGTGCTTGTCTTACGGCTGCATCCCTTCTTTGTGCTTGTGGCGGCCGCCTTTGTGGTGGCGGTGCTGATTCCTGATGGAGAGCTGTCGGCCGGCGAGCTCGTCGCCGAGGGCTTCGGCAAGACCGCCCGAGGCATCGGCATGGTGGTGGCGATGGCTGCGATCCTGGGCAGCTGCCTCTCGGCAGCCGGCGCCGCCACACAGATTGTGGGAGCGCTGCAGCGGCTGCTCGGCGAACGCCGCACGCCCCTGGCCCTGATGGCCTCGGGCTTTGTGCTCGGCATTCCGATGTTTGCCGACAGCGCCTTCTTCCTGCTGCTGCCGCTGGCCCGGGCTGCCTGGCAGCGCACCGGCCGCCACTATCTGCTGTGTGTGATGGCGATCGTCGCCGGAGCCACCATGAGCCACTCGCTCGTGCCGCCAACCCCGGGCCCGCTGTTTGTGGCGGATGCCTTTGGCGTCGATATGGCCACGATGATCGGCTTTGGCAGCCTCGTCGGCCTGGCGTCGGCCGTGGTGGGGCTGGCCTATGCCCACTGGGCCGACCGCCGCTGGCCGATCACGCCCCAGGCCGCTGCCGCCGACGAGCCCCCCGCGGCTGCCGCGGTGAGCCCCGCACCAACGCCACCGCCGCTGTGGGCGTCGCTTGTGCCGATTGCCGTGCCGGTGGTCTGCGTGAGCCTCGGCTCCTGGGCCGGCTCCTCGCCTGAGCAGTTTCCGGCGTGGCTGCTGCCGCTGCTCAAGCTCGCCGGTGAGCGAAACATGGCGATGGTGATTGCGGCCCTGCTCGCGATGCTCGTGCTGGCTGCCTCGAGCCGGTCTCTGACCTTCGTCCGCTCCACAGTCGCCGCTGGCATTCAGTCCGCCGGCAGCGTGCTCTTGGTGATCGCGGCAGGCGGCGCCCTCGGCGGGGCGTTGCGGGCGGCAGGCCTGGCAGAAGTCTTTACCGATCTCGCGCCGACCAGTGGCCTGGCCCTTGTGCCGGTGGCCTGGGCGGTCACGGCCACGATCCGCATCGCCCAGGGCTCGGCGACAGTCGCCATGATCACCACCGCCGGCATTCTCGCGCCGGTCGTGCTGGAAGGCGCCGCCGGCTGCCATCCGGTCTACATCGCGATCGCCATCGGCTGCGGCTCCAAGATGGGGATGTGGATGAACGACAGCGGCTTCTGGGTGATCGGCACCACCGCCGGCCTGAGCGAATCTCAAACCCTCAAAACCGCCGCCGCGATGCTCTCCATCGAGGGCGCCGTCGGCCTGCTCGTCACCCTCGCCCTGGCCGCAGCGTTTCCGCTGGTGTGAGCATCTGCCCGCGAGAGAACTCAGAGCCAGGGAAGCGCTTGAGGAGCCTTTGCACCGAGCACCACTTTCTGCGTGGAGCTCTCCACGCCATGTGGTTCATGCCGTTTTGGATCACGGCGATGATCCGGGCGGCCACGAGCGTGCCAAGAGCCGGCCCTCGCGGACACGTTTCTGCTGCTGCGAGCTCAGGCTCGCGGCGCGGGTATCGCGGATCGCCCGCACACCGAGTCACGCCCTCCGTCGGCGGCGAATCGCTCCCACACCTGCCGCCAAGCCACCCGCGATCAGCATCGCATACGTGGAGGGCTCGGGGACAGACTGGAACACCACGGAGTTGTTATCGGTGCTCAAGGCAGTAACCGGCCCTGAGTCGAGGCTAGTTCCAAATACACTTGATATTGATTGACCCGAAAAGTTGGCTGTTCCGGACAAGGAATTACCGCTCACATAACCCGACGGGACCAAGATGGACATAGTGGTGCCGTCATAGTCCAAACGTAAAAGACCAAGATTACCTACAACGGTACCACTATCACCACTTGCCAAAATCGACGAGAGCGTTGCCGAGCTATTAAGTGTGCGCTGTTCGCCAGTAGCGGTCGACCCATAGGACTCAAAATTAAATGTACCTGAATTTTCTCCGATCTGTGAGAAATTGACAGAACCTGTTGCCGTGCTAGGAAGCGAATAACCAGTTAGATCCCAGGAACCGCTCCACGAGAGCACGAGATCTGATCCGCTGTTTGATGCCGTAAACGTGATGGTTCCACATTCGGCCTGCTGAGCGCCTTCGACGAATGCCAACATGGCCAGAGCCACGAAACCTACCAGGACGCTGGAAGATGGCCGCCGCTTCAGGGCGGCTGCCTGTCCGCGAAGCCGGCGAGTGAGACTGGCCTTCCGCTGATCAGACGCAGGTAGATTGCCCGCGGATCTCACGCATGCGATTTCTGGGATGCCGTTGGCCATTTCTTGAGACTCCGAAGGGGCGTGTCTGAGCGGCGGTTGTTGTTCCGTGCCGAGGGCGCTCATCCGGCTCGTGCAGCAACCGCCCTCACATGCAATGAAACAGGGGCACACCCCATGCCAACATCCGAAATGCGACAG
>CALCGM010000477.1 GCA_937900985.1 uncultured Planctomycetaceae bacterium
TCTTTCAGGCTCGCTGCTTGGTTTGTGGCATCGGCGGACGGGTTTGGGCTGCGACGGCGGATCTTCGGCCTGTGTGTTTGACAGGTTTTTTTCACCGGATGTAGCATTCGCCATTCGCTTGAAAGGGGGAGCGATGGGGGCCTGCGGATCCTCTTCCTTTCTGTCGCCAGACCCACGTTGCCTTTCCAGGGGAGTGCTGCTGTGACATCCATGTGTCGTGTTGAGGCGTCGACGACGCCGGGGCTGCGGGGGAGGTGGCGAGTGTTTTTGGTGGTGGGGCTCGCCGCATTTCTGCTGCTGGGCGGCGGCCACGTCGCTCGCAGTCAGGACGCCGAGCCAGCGGCACAGCCGACCGTCGAGGCGTCGGCAGGCGCCGACGCACCGGACGCGACGCTGGATGAATCCAGCACGTCAACGACCGCTGCGGAACCGGTGGCCCCTGACACAGAATCGACCGACTCCTCTGAATCACCGTCGGGAGCCTCCGAGGCGGGGGCCGAGGCGGCCGACGTGCACGGAGCCGTCTCGCTGATGAGCGTCTACGGGCTGTGGTGGCTTGTCGGTGTTGGCGGAGCGGTGTTTGCCCTCTGGCAGGCCCTGCAGTTTTTTCGCTGGATGGAGGCGCAGCCGGGAGGAACGGAGAAGAACGAGGAGATCGCCGGCTATGTCCGCACCGGTGCCGACGCCTATCTGCGTCAGCAGTACAAGGTCGTGGCGGTGTTTTTTGCGGTGATCTTTGTCTTGCTGCTGGTGATGGCCTTTGGTCTCAACGTGCAGAGCGGCTGGGTTCCCTTCGCCTTTCTCTCGGGAGGGCTCTTCTCTGGGCTTGCCGGATGGTTTGGCATGAAGACCGCCACGCTCGCCAGCAACCGCACCGCGGCGGGGGCCGAGAAGAGCCTCAACGAAGGCCTGCAGGTTGCCTTTCGCTCGGGCGCCGTGATGGGCCTGACAGTGGTCGGCCTAGGGCTGCTCGACATCATGATCTGGTTTTTTGTGCTGTATTGGCTGGTGCCGCTGTTTGCGGCCCCGCTGTCGCTCGAAGAGATCACGGTCACCATGCTCTGCTTCGGCATGGGGGCGAGCTCGCAGGCGCTCTTTGCCCGCGTGGGCGGTGGCATCTTCACGAAGGCTGCCGACGTCGGAGCCGACCTCGTGGGGAAGGTGGAGCAGAACATTCCTGAAGACGATGCCCGGAATCCGGCCACCATCGCTGACAACGTCGGCGACAATGTCGGTGACGTGGCAGGCATGGGGGCCGACCTCTACGAGAGCTACTGCGGCAGCATTCTGGCAACCGCGGCGCTCGGCGTTGCGGCCTTCCAGGTGGAGGGAACCCGCTGGCAGATGGCAGCCCTCTTCCTGCCGATGATGATTGCGGCGGTCGGCATCGCGCTGTCGGTCTGGGGGATCTGGCAGGTTCGCACGCAGGAGGATTCCTCCCAGAAAACCCTGCTCGCGGCGCTCGCCAAGGGGATCAACCTCTCCACCTTGGCGATTGTGGCCGCCGCGTTTGTGCTGACCTACCTGCTGCTCACCTGGGACCACATCGGGGTGGCCATCAGTGTGATCGTGGGCCTGGTTGCCGGCTGGCTGATCGGCAAATGGACCGAGTATTCGACGAGCAACGAGTTTGCTCCCACGAGGGAACTTGCTGATCAGGCGCTGACCGGGCCTGCGACGATCATCATCGGCGGTGTGGCCGAAGGCATGATGAGCGTCTGGGCGCCGGTGCTGATCACCGGCGCGGCCACGCTGCTCTCCTTCGGCTTCGCCAACGGCTTCAGCTTTGCGGATCCCGAGTCGTTCGCCCTGGGCCTCTACGGCGTGGGCATTGCCGCTGTCGGCATGCTCTCCACGCTCGGGATCACGCTCGCCACCGATGCCTATGGCCCGATTGCCGACAACGCGGGCGGAAACGCCCAGATGGCCGGCATGCCTGAGATCGTCCGCGAGCGGACCGATGCCCTCGACGCTCTGGGCAACACCACGGCAGCCACCGGCAAGGGCTTTGCGATCGGCTCCGCGGCGTTGACGGCCTTGGCGCTGCTGGCGGCCTACGTTGAGGAGGTTCGCATCGGCTTTGAACGCTGGGGGCAGGCGATTGTCGAAACGGCCGACGGCGAGGCGATTGCCCCTGGCACCTGGGTCAAGGTGGGCGGCGACGTGGTGATGCAGGCCGGAGCGACGCCCGCCTCGAATGAGGCCTGGCTGGTCCTCAGCGAGAAGGGCATCGCGGGCTATGCCAACGCCGCCGAGCGTGCACCGATTGCATCGCTGGCCGACGGCGGTCAGGTGGAGAAGCTCCAGGCATCCGGGGAGATCGTCAAGGTCACCGATGCCCGCATGGCCGACTTCATGCGGTTCTACGACGTCACCCTGATGAACCCCAAGGTGCTCGTTGGGCTCTTCATCGGGGCGATGAGCACGTTTGTCTTCTGCGCGCTGACGATGAAGGCGGTGGGGCGTGCGGCCAAGGGCATGGTGGAGGAAGTGCGGCGGCAGTTCCGGGAGAAGCCGGGCATCATGGAGGGCACGGAAAAGCCCGACTATGCCGCTCCGGTGGCGATCAGTACGAAGGCAGCCCAGAAAGAGATGGTGCTGCCCTCGCTGCTCGCGCTGCTCACGCCCGTCGTCACGGGGCTGCTGCTGGGGGTTGGGGGTGTCATGGGGCTGCTGGTCGGTGGCCTGACGAGCGGTTTCTGCGTGGCCGTGTTCATGGCCAACGCAGGTGGTGCCTGGGACAACGCCAAGAAACATATCGAGAGCGGTGTGCACGGCGGCAAGGGGACTGACGCCCACAAGGCCGCCGTGGTGGGCGACACGGTGGGCGACCCCTTCAAAGACACCAGCGGCCCCAGCCTCAACATCCTGGTCAAGCTGATGAGCATGGTCAGCGTGGTGGCGGCAGGCCTGGTCGTGCGGTTTAGCCTGGAAGCCTTCGGTGTCTTCTGAACTGGGGGCGGCCGCCGCAGAGCCGTCGGACATGCCCCGCGGGCCGATGCGACAGGGGTTTGGGTTTGCCGTTGAGGCGGCCGTGCCCGGCGGGCCGCGGGCCGGTCGGCTGGCAACGCCCCACGGCACCGTGCAAACGCCCCTGTTTATGCCGGTGGGCACGCTCGCCAGCGTCAAGGGCGTAGACGTGGGCCGGCTGGCCGATACGGGCGCAGGCGTCGTGCTCGGCAACACCTACCACCTCCATCTGCGGCCTGGGGAAGAGGTGGTGCAGGCTGCTGGGGGGCTGGCGGCGTTTATGGGCTGGCCTGGGGCAACGCTGACGGATTCGGGCGGGTTTCAGATCTTCAGCCTGGCCGATCAGGTGCAGATCACAGACGCCGGGGCATCGTTTCGCTCGCACATCGATGGGGCGGCGGTCCGGCTGACGCCCGAAGACTCGATGCGGATTCAGCAGAGCCTTGGGGCTGACATCGCGATGCAGCTCGACGATGTGGTCGGGCTGCCTGCCGAGCCGGCCCGCGTGGAGGAGGCGATGCGGCGGTCCCTGGCCTGGGCCGAGCGGTGCCTCGCGGCCCACTCGCGGCCCGATCAGGCCCTCTTCGGCATCGTCCAGGGGGGGCTCGACCCGCAGCTGCGACGGGTAAGTGCGGAGGCCCTCGCCGGCATGCCGTTTGACGGCCTCGCGGTGGGAGGGCTCTCGGTGGGCGAGGGAGCGGAGGCGATGCGGACCACCCTTGCCGCTACCATGCCGCACATGCCCGTCGATCGCCCCCGATACCTGATGGGCGTGGGCCGGCCGATCGATCTGATCGACGGGGTGGCCGCCGGGATCGACATGTTCGACTGCGTGCTGCCCACGCGGTGCGGTCGCACGGCACTGGCCTTCACCTTTGCCGGGGTGCTCAAAATGCGGCATGCCCGGCTGCGAGACGACCTGCGGCCCATCGAAGAGGGCTGCCCCTGTCCGGCATGCCGCCACAGCCGCAGCTACCTGCGGCATCTCTTCTTGGCGGGAGAGATGCTCGGGCCCATTCTGGTGTCGCTGCACAACCTCACCATGTATGCCAGGCTGATGCAGCAGCTCCGGGAAGCGATCCTCTGCGGGGCTTTTGAGGCGGTGGCGGCGGGGCTACGGCAGCAGATCGACGGCGACGCCGACTGAACTGTGGGCCGGGGCGGAATGGCACGGGCTTGTCCACTGCCGATGGCGGTTCGTATGATCCCTGCTTCTCTTGCGGAGGAGTCTGCACCCGTGCGGGTGCGTCGACTCCGCGTTGTCTCACTGCCCTCTGACGCCAGGAAACCACGATCCCGTGACTTTTACGTTCCTGCCGTGGCTGGCTCTGCTGGCTCAAGCTGCCCAAGGGCAGCCGCCCGAGTCGGTGGCCCTGCTGGTGCAGTATCTGCCGTTGGTGGCCATTGTTTTTCTGGCCTGGATGCTGCTCTACCGTCCTGAGCGGCAGCGACAGCAGGCTCAGCAGCAGCTGCGAGACAACCTCAAGCGGAACGACCGGGTGGTCACGGCTGGTGGTCTCTACGGGACGGTGGCGTCGGTCGATCGCGAGGGCGATCGCGTGACACTCAAAGTTGACGAATCGAACAACATCAAGCTCGACGTGACTCTCGGCAGCGTGCTTCGCGTGCTGAATGACACGAATTCTGGAGCATCGCAGGGAACGGAAGGAGCCGGTTGACCGATGGCAGCAAACCATCTTCTCGGAGGCTGCGTGGGAATCCTTGGACAGGCGGCGGCTGATCCGCAGGCCTGGTACACCGAAGGCTGGGTGCTGTGGCTGCTTGCGGCGGCCTGCATCGTTGGGCCGAGCGTTGTGGCCTACCTGATCTCAGGGGGGCTCCGCGCGAAGGACATGTGGGGCCGCATGGCGGTCGTGCTGACCGCGCTGACCTGCGGGATCGTGATCGTGGCCTCCGGCTGGCCGCCGCGGCTGGGCATCGACCTCAAGGGCGGCGTGATCCTCGTCTACGAGGTGGATGCAGCCAAGCGAGTCAGTGAGCAGGCCGACGATGCTGCTCGGCGGATCGAAGAGGTCATCAATCGGGAGGAAGGCCTCACCGGTGTTGCATCCCGCACGGCGGACGGCCTGGTTGCCGTGCGGCTGGAGACGGCGGACGCCTCCGCGGTCGATCGATTTACCGCGGCGATGGATGCGGTCGACTTTGGTGAGGTGCGGGTGGAGCTCGCCAGCCGTGAGGAAACGGCCGAGGCGGTCACGCTCAGCTACAGCGTGGCTGGTGGAGCTCAGCCGGTGGATATGGACAAGCTCGTGGCGGCAGTCAGTCGCCGGGTGAATCCGGGCGGTCAGAAGGAGGTCACGGTTCGCCAGTATGGGCTGGATCAGCTCGAGGTGATCGTGCCCGATGTCGATCAGGCGGAGGTCGATCTAATCAAGCGGATCGTCTCAAGCGCCGGCGTGCTCGAGTTTCGGATCACCGCCAACGTCTCCGATCCGCGGCATCGCCGCGTCATCGAGCTGGCCAACAGGTCTCCCGGCACGATGGTGACCGAGGAAGGCCGCCAGATCGGTCGTTGGGTGGAGCTCGACACCTCGAAGATCGGCGCGGGCGAGGAGAGCGGGCTGGTCACGCGGGCGGCGGCCGACGGCCGCACCGAGGTGCTCGTCGTGCTCGATCGGTTCAACGTGACCGGCGGCTACCTGACGCGGGCCTTGTCTAGCTACGACCAGAACCTGCAGCCATGCGTCAACTTCTCGTTCAACTCGGCCGGTTCGTCGTTGTTCGGCACGCTCACGGGGCAGAACCTGCCGGATCCGGCCAATCGGCTCACCAGCCGCCTGGGCATCGTGCTCGACGACGTGCTGCTTTCGGCCCCCACGATCCAGACGGCGATCTCTGGTGATGGCCAGATTACGGGGAGCTTCAAGCAGGCCGACGTGGACTTCCTCGTTGGGGTGCTCAACGCCGGAAGCCTGCCGGCAGCCCTCTCCAGCGAGCCTGTCAGCGAGCAGAAGATCAGCCCTCAGCTCGGTGCCGACACGATCCGTTCCGGCAGTCGGGCGATGCTCTTTGCGCTGGTTGCGGTGCTGATCTTCATGCTGGCCTACTACCGCTTCATGGGCCTTGTGGCAGACCTCGCCGTGCTGCTCAACGTGGTGCTCGTGGTCGCGGTCATGATCAGCATCAAGGCAGCCTTCACGCTCGCTGGCCTCGCTGGCCTGGTGCTTTCGGTCGGCATGGCTGTCGATGCCAACGTGCTGATTTACGAACGGATGCGGGAAGAGCTGGACCGCGGCGCAGCGATGCGGATGGCGATTCGCAACGGCTTCCAGCGGGCGTTTTCCACAATCGTCGACTCCAACCTGACGACGCTGATCACCGGTGTCGTGCTGTATGCGATCGGCACGGATCAGCTGAAGGGGTTTGCCGTCACGCTCGTGCTCGGCCTGACGCTCAACCTCTTTACAGCGGTGTTCTGTTCGCGTGTCGTCTTCGATCTGGCTGAGCGGAATCGCTGGATGACGAAGCTCTCGATGTCGCGGCTCTTTGGGAAGACGGACATCGGATTCGTGGCCTTCATGCGTCCGGCCGTGATTGCCGCGGTGGCCTTCCTGCTCGTCGGTGGCGCCGCCGTGTTTTACCGGGGGCAGGGGCTGCTCGACATCGACTTCACCGGCGGCACGAGTGTGCAGCTGGCGTTTAAGGACGGCGAAGGGCTCGACGTGGCGGAGGTGCGGCAGTCGGTGGCCTCGCTGCCTGATGTTGCGGTCAGTTCGATGACCTCAACCGACTCCGGCAGCGGCACCCGCTACAAGATCGACACCTCGGAGAAGGATGCGGAGCTTGTCGAAACCACCCTGCAAGACGCCTTCCCCGGCAAACTGGCCACCTACTCGATGGCGTTTGGTGAGGTGACCTCGCTGGAGGCAAGCTCGCTCGCCCCAGGTGCGTCTGACGAGTTGGGGGATGGTGAGGAGTCTGCTGAGGCAGACGAGGCGACGCCGCCGCCGGCCGGCCTCACCACCCGGGTCGTGCTGGACTTCCCGCAGCGGATCAACCGTCCTGCCCTCGAAGAGGTGCTGGCGCGGGCGTTGGCGGCTGAAGGGGCCAGCGACGCGGGCTATCAGCTTGACGCTGGCGAGCCCGGTTCCGGGGCCAGCGGGGTGCGTGCCAAGCCGTATCGGGAGTGGACGCTGACGACCTCACTGGATGTCGATGGCACCCGTGGGGTTGCCGAGCAGATGGCAGCAGAACTCGCCGAAACCCCGGTGTATCTCTCTGCCAATCGCATCGGTGGCAAGGTGGCCGGCAACACGCAGGTCACGGCAGGGTATGCCCTCGTGGCAAGCCTGATCTGCATCGTGCTCTACGTCTGGTTGCGGTTTCAGAACGTCGCCTTTGGCCTCGCGGCCGTGGTCGCCTTGGCGCACGACGTGCTGGTGACGGTGTCGTGTCTGGCGTTGAGCACGTTCGTGGCACCGTTCCTGGGATGGGCATTGGTCGACGACTTCAAGATCAGCCTCGACGTGATCGCAGCGCTGCTGACGATTGTGGGCTTCTCGATCAACGACACGATCGTGATCTTCGACCGGTTGCGAGAGATTCGCGGGAAGAGCCCGTTTGTGACTCCTGAGATGGTCGACCGGGCCCTCAATCAGACTCTCAGCCGGACGATTCTCACCTCAGGAACATCACTGATCGCGACGCTGATTCTCTACCTGTTTGGCGGCCAAGGCATTCACGCCTTCGCCTTCACCATGCTGATCGGCATTGTCAGCGGTACGTTTAGCACGATCTACATCGCGTCTCCGCTGGTGCTGCTGCTCCAGCGGCGAGCCGCCCAGAGCCGCAGTGTGGCGGTGGCACCCGCTGGAGCTGCCGGGAGCCGTTAAATGCCCCTCGAGTTTGAGGGGTGCGCGGCTTGTGAGCGGCCTGCCGGTTGTCGGGGGGGCGTGCGTGTCCGCATGCTGTGAGAACAGCGGGCATAGTTGTCATGGTGTCGATGGATCCTGAAGGGACCAGCGGCAGCGTGACCCTGTTTCCCGCGAGAGTCTTGTGGCCCCATGGTGCGGTTTGTTCGCCTGGCAGCGTCGGTGGTGATGGTGGTCGGCGGTGTCTGGCTGGCGGTCGCCTTGGTGAGCGGGCCGGGGCAGGATGCCGGCGGAGCTGCCCCGGTGGCGGCATTGGATGAAAAGCCGAGCGTGGCAGCGCCGCGTTCGTCGCGATTGATTCCCGATTCGGCGGTGTCGATCCCGAGCGACGGGGAAACCGAGGAGCCAGAGGCAGCCCTGACGGAAGAGCTGACAGCAGCGCTGGCATCCGCGGGAGCCCCCGAGCCCGCCAGGCCACTGCCAGACGTGCCTGCCGCGCTGGCTGAGCGGCCGCCACCGTTGGAGCCCGACTACCACTCGGCGCTCGACCTTCCGCCTCCTCCGCTGCTGGATGCCCAGTCGCCGCCACCGCTTGTCGGTGGCTCGACGTGGCGGCAGCCTCAGGCTCCCCCCTCGCTCGCTTCGCTCCAGCCTGGCATGGCCCCCACCGGTGGGGCGGCCGTGGTCAGCGGGAATCGGGTGCCGCCTGCTGGGCCGGCAGCGGCCTCGTCGTATGTGATCTGTGATGGCGACGACCTGACGTCGATCGCCACTCGCTTCTACGGCCACCCGGCGGCAGCTCGCCTGGTGTACGAAGCCAATCGAGACCGGCTGCCAGCGGCGGATGTCCTGCCGATCGGTGCCGTGCTCGTGCTTCCGCCACCGCCTGGGCAGCCGCAGCCGCATCGCCCTGGTGGCTGGATCGAGCCGGCACACGAGTGATCAGCGAGCGAGCTGCTTGGTGAAGAAGTCAGCGAGCAGCGGCACGAAGGTGTTTGCGCCAGCCGTCGCAAGGGCATCCGCCTTCTCGCTGGTGCGGTAGTTCAGCAGGAAGAGCGAGGCGTCGGTGGTCGGATTCTCCACCCCGTCGGCCTGCTCGGGTGAGCCATCGAGTTTCTGCTCAAACCAGCTGTCGGGGCGGCCGCGTTTGAGCTGCCCGAACATCCGCGACGCGTCGCGGTCGCGTTCGCCAGCGAGAATCACCAGCGGCAGCTCCCGCAAGATGGTGGGCGTTTGCAGGGCGGGGCCGATGGTGGCCCCCTTGAGGGAAAACACCGGGCTGATCAGGCAGAGGGCCCGCACGTTGCCTCCCTGTGGACCAGCGGCGAGCGGTGGCCAGGCCGCGTCGGCTGCCGTCCAGAGACTGGCGAGCGTGCCGCCGAGGCCCGATCCCACCACGCACAGCCGCGTGGGGTCGAGTCGCTTGTCGGACTTCGCAGTGCGACGGATCCAGGCATACACCGTTTCTAAGTCTCCGCGGAGCCTGGCCTGCTCGCGAACCCGTCCTCCCTGCGAGGCCGCGACGGCTTCGAGATCTGCTTTCAGCAGTCGGTCGGCATGAAGCGTGTCGGTGCGGCCGTTGGGCCATTCACGCGTTGTGCTGCCGCCATGTCCACGGAGATCGGGAGCCACCACGCTCAAGCCCGCCGCCTGGAGGCCGATCGCCAAGGGCTCCAGCGTCGCATGCGAGCCCTCCAGGTCGTGCACCAGGATGACGGTCGCGAGGG
>CALCGM010000478.1 GCA_937900985.1 uncultured Planctomycetaceae bacterium
CCGACTACATCCTCAAAGTGCTTGAAATCCCGGCGTAAAGTATGCGTCGGCCCTGCGATCGCCCCAGGCCTGCAGGCCAGTCATCGCAATTGCCTTCTCCCAAGCATCTCGTTCAAAGTCATAGCCATATCGTGCTGAGCTATTATTCAACGTAAAGCTTGTTACCCGGGCGACCAGCTGGTCTACGTCCTGACGTTTCATAACAAAATGCTCCAATTCAATGCTCACTTGACGGCATTGCTGTTAGGAAAAAGAGAAAGGATAGCCCGCCCAATGGCACTTCGGCAACGGAGCCGCTCATCATCGGGGAGACCGTTGCGGAAGAGGCATTGACCTGGCTATCCCTGTAAACCTCCGTACACTCTTCGCGAGGCATCGCGGTTCGCCGCTGGCTGATCGCAAGGCCCGTCGGCGATGAAGGGTATTCTGATTGGGTCGGTTCGCTTGGTGCCTAGGAGAAAAACCCACGATGCGTCTCGCTTCAATGCTGATGTTTATGCGGAGTGCCCTGCTGGTGACACTCGGGCTCGCTGCGTGCCAATCCGGCCCGCTGCGGGCAGACGAGGCTCGCATCCCCGGCCCCCAGCCAGATGGCTCGGTGGTGCTGCCCAATCAGTGGTCGCTGCGGCCGGTGGGTCGGCAGCTGACCGTGGGCGACTTCCCGGTCAACATAGCGATGCACCCGGCTGGCTCCCACGCCGTCGTGCTCCACTGCGGCTACGGCCAGCATGAGCTGATCGTGCTCGACCTCACGAGCCGTGGCATCCTCAGCCGCACGGCCGTGCCGGAAGCCTTCTACGGCGTGTCGTTCGACGCGTCGGGTGAGCGGCTCTTCTGCTCTGGGAGCAGCGATGAGGTCGTCCACGAGTATCGCTTTGAGGCGGGGGTGCTTGTGCCAGCAGGCGAGCATCCGCTCCGCGACCAGAAAGATCGCGGCATTCCCGCGGGGATCGCCCTGAGCACCGACGGCCGTCGGCTCTACGCTGCCAACCTCTGGGGCCAGAGCGTCTCAGCCGTCATGCTGCCGGCCTCCGGTGATCCGAGCGTTCGCGAGCTTTCGCTCGCTCGCGACAAGGCAGCCTCCGCACAGGTCGACACGCCGGCACCTCCGCCCACGTCGCCCGCGTTGCCCAGCCCCAACCCCGCCACCGATGACGGCGCCAGCGAACGGTCGCTCACCAAGCGGGCCGAGCAGCTGCTGGAAAACACCGACCCCAGCCTGCCCTTCCCGTATGGCTGCGTGCTTGATGAGCCCCGCAGCCGGCTCTACGTGTCGCTCTGGTCGCAGGCGGCCGTGGCCGTGATCGATCTGGAAACCTGGCAGGAGGTCGGCCGCTGGCAGGTGGAAGAGCATCCCAATGAAATGCTCCTCACACCCGACGGCAGCCGGCTGTTTGTCGCCAACGCCAACCGCAACAGCGTGTCGGTGATCAATCCCGACACCGGAGCGACCACCGAAACGCTCGTCGCCAACCTCACGCCCGATGCCCTGCCCGGCAACACGCCCAACTCCCTCGCCCTCTCCGCAGACGGCCGCCTGTTTGTTGCCAATGCCACCATCAACACGCTGGCCGTGTTTGATGTCAGCACACCCGGAGCCGCCAAGAGCATGGGCTTCATTCCCGTCGGCTGGTATCCCACGAGCGTGCGGCTGTCGGCCGACGGCGGGCGGCTGCTGGTGGCCAACGGCAAGGGCATCATCTCCGACTCCAACCGCAACGGCCCCAAGCCGGGAATCCGTGGAGCCCCCACGCCCGACTACATCGGTCGTCTCTTCGACGGCACGGTGAGCTTCATCGATCTGCCGACCGACGACGAAGCCTTCGCAGCGCAGATGGCGGCCTGGACGGCTGAAGCGTATCGATGCGTCCCCGAGGCTCCGTCCGAGGAGGCCCTGGCCAGCCTGGAAGGCCATCCGATTCCCAGATCCAAAAGCGACGCAAGCCCGATCACACATGTGATCTACGTCGTCAAGGAGAATCGCACCTACGACCAGATCTTCGGCGACATGCCGGAAGGCCGCGGCGACCCAACGCTCTGCCTGTTTCCGGAGAAGGTCACCCCCAATCACCATGCCCTGGCCCGCGAGTTTGTGCTGCTCGACAACTTCTATGTGGAGAGCGAGGTCAGCGCCGACGGCCACGAGTGGAGCATGGGGGCCTTTGCCACCGACTTTGTCGAGAAGCAGTGGCCGCTCGGCTACGGCCATAGCAAGAAGTTTCCCTATCCCAGCGAAGGCTCCTTTGTCGCCGCGACTCCCGCCGGTGGCTACATCTGGGACAGGGCCATCGCCGCAGGCGTGAGCGTTCGCAGCTATGGCGAGTGGGTGGCCAACGCCTCGGATCCGAACAAGCCTGGCACCGCCAAGACGCCCGCGCTCGAGGGCCGCTTCGACCCCTACTTCCGCAGTTTCGACATGGAGTATTCCGACCTCGACCGGGCGGATCGCTTCATCGCTGAGCTTGAGCGGTTTGAGAGCGAGGGCGAGATGCCGCGGCTGCAGATTGTGCGGCTGCCCAACGACCACACCAGCGGCACGAAGCCCGGGGCCCTCACCCCCACGAGCTTCATGGCGGAGAACGACCTCGCCCTCGGCCGAATCGTGGAGGCGGTGAGCCAGTCGTCATTCTGGCCCACCACCGCCATCTTCGTGGTGCAAGACGACGCCCAAAACGGCTCCGACCACATCGACGCCCACCGCACCGTCGCCATGGTGGCGAGCCCCTACGCCCGCCGCGGCGTGGTCGACTCCACGCTCTACTCCACCAGCTCCATGCTTCGCACGATCGAGCTGATCCTGGGCCTCGATCCGATGTCGCCGTTTGATGCCGCCGCCATGCCGATGTTTGACTGCTTCACCCGCGAAGCCGACGCCACGGCATTTGCCTGCCGGCCGGCCGAGGTCCCGCTCGACAACCTCAACGCCGACACCGCCTGGGGCGCAGCGGCGTCGCTGGCGATGGACTTCTCCCGCGAGGATGCCGCCGACGACCTGCTGCTCAACGAGATTGTCTGGCGAAGCGTTCGTGGGGCCGATTCACCGATGCCACCGCCGCGACGGGCGGCGTTTGTGTTTGTCTCCGACGACGACGACGACGAGGAAGAAGACGAAGAGGAGGAGGAAGAAGAAGAAGAAGAAGAGGAGGAGGAGGAGCAGGAAGGCGACGACGAGGACAGCCGTGAACCGCGGGAGGGCGACGCCGCCCATCAAGACAACAGCGCGGAGGCCGACGCCGTCTCCTTCAGCCTGCCGCCGGTGGCTCCGCTCCCCGAGCGGCCCAGCTTCGACCGCGATGTGATGCCGATCCTCACCGCTCGGGGCTGCAACATGGGGGCCTGCCACGGTAAGTCGGGCGGCCAAAACGGCTTCGCCCTGTCGCTCTTCGGCTTCGACCCCGACAGCGACTACTTCGCGATCACCGCCAGCGCCCGCGGCCGCCGGGTGTCGTTTGCCGCACCGGAAGAGAGCCTGCTGCTCACCAAGGGCATGGCCCTCGTGCCTCACGGAGGCGGTGTGCGGCTTGACCGCGACGGCGCTGATGCCGAGGTCCTCCGCCGCTGGATCGCGGAGGGCTGCCGCCGGGCCGGACCTGAGGAGCCAAAACTCTCGCACATTACGATCCACCCCGACCCGCGGTCGATGGCCCCCGGCGAAGAACTCCAGCTGGCGGTGATCGCCCACGACACCGACGGCTCCTCCCGCAACGTGACCGCCATCACTGCCTTCTCCTCCAACGAGCCGGTCGTCGTGGCCGTGAAGCCCGACGGCCTGCTCACCGCCGGCAAGCTGCCGGGCGAGGCGAGCATCATGGCCCGCTTCATGGGCAGCATCGCCACCTGGAACACCATCGTGCCCCGGCCCGGTGAGATCGAGCCCGATGCCTGGGACCGGCTGCCCGTCAACAACATTATCGATGAGCTCGCCTGGCCGAAACTGCGGGAGCTCAACGTGCTGCCGAGCGAGCCTGTCGATGATGCCGGTTTTCTTCGCCGGGCGAGCCTCGACGTGCTCGGTCGGCTGCCGACGCCCGCCGAGGCGAGGGCCTATCTGGCCGACACAGAGCCGATGAAGCGGGAGCGGCTCGTCGACGCGCTGCTCGCTCGGCCCGCATACGCCGACCGGCAGGCCAATCTCTGGGCCGACCTGCTGCGGCCCAATCCCTACAGGGTGGGCATCAAGCCGACCCTCGCCCTCGATACCTTTCTGCGGGATGCCTTTGCCGCCAACCTGCCCTACGACGAGTTTGTGGCGGAGCTGCTGACAGCTGAGGGCAGCGTGTGGCGAAACGGCGCCGCGGTGATCTACCGCGATCGCCGCTCCCCCGATGAGATCGTGACGATGGCCAGCCAGCTCTTTCTGGGCGTGCGGGTGGAGTGTGCCAAGTGCCACCAGCATCCCTTTGAGGTCTACGGGCAGAGCGACTTCTACGGCCTTGCCGCCTACTTCTCTCGGGTCGGCTATTCCGGCACCGGGCTCTCGCCGCCGATTTCCGGGGGCGAAGAGCTCGTCGTGATCAAAGACTCAGGCTCCGTTAGCCACCCGCTCACTGGTGAGTCGCTTGCCCCCAAGCCGCTGGGCGTGGCGGCCTCGGAGGCGCTTGAGCAGCCTGCCGCCGGCGTTGATCCACGCGAGGCCTTGATCGACTGGCTGACCGCCCCCGACAACCCCACCTTCGCTGCAGCCGGAGCCAACCGCATCTGGGCCGAGCTCTTCGGAATCGGCATCGTGGATCCCGTCGACGACTTCCGGGCCACCAACCCGCCGAGCAATCCTGAGCTCCTCGCGGCGCTGGCCACCTTCTTCCGCGAGAGCGGCTTCGACCAGAAGCAGCTAATAGCGCTGATCATGAAGAGCCGGCTGTATGGCCTTTCTTCCATGCCAAACGCCACCAACGCCGGTGACCATCGCAACTTCTCCCGGCACTACCGCCGCCGGCTGCGGGCAGAGCTCGTTGCCGACGCGATCGACGACGTCACAGGCGTGCCCACGAGCTACCCCGGCACGCCGCCGGGAGCCCGCGCCGTGCAGATCTGGACGCACCGCGTGGGCTCCACCTTTCTCGATGTCTTCGGCCGGCCCGACCCCAACCAGGATCCTCCCTGTGAGCGGATTGGGGATGCGACGGTCGTGCAGGCGCTGCATCTGATGAACAGCAGCCATGTGCACGAAAAAGTGATCGCCGACAGCGGCCGGGCGGCCACGCTCGCCGCCACCGACCTGCCGCCGGAGCAGATCATCGACGAGCTCTACCTCGCCACCTACGCCCGCTTTCCCACCGATCAGGAGCGGCAGGCCCTCCTCGCCGAGTTCACCCGCGAGGGAGCCACCCGCCGCTCAGCCAGCGAAGACATCCTCTGGGCTCTGCTCAACACACCAGAGTTTGTCTACGGCAACTGATGCTCCCTCGCTGAAGCGAAAGCACATGCAGGACAGCTCGGCAAGCCGGTCCAAAAACTCGGGGCAGCGTGAACTCCACGCCGCCATTGGCTCCCGGCCGCGCCGACAGGAACGCCGGCGGGGCGTCGCCGCCTTCTTTGGCGGCAGCCGGCAGGAAGACACCGTCGGTCACGCAGGCGTGCAGGTGCACGTCGTGGTTGATCGCCGAAACAAAGCGATGCAGGAAGGAACATCACGGAGGTCGAGGGCTTTGCCTACGGACAGCTCGCAGCTCAGTAGCGCTCGAGGTCGCTCATCGCCTCTGTGAGCATGTCCTTCAGCTGGCCGCTTTCGTACGGGTCGTATTGCAGCCGTCTGTTTGTTTTCAACGGAGATACTGGCTGGTAATGACTGTCCTGAATCTTTTCACCCAACAGGAATCGTGTCTCCCGAACGAGGGTTTCATCATCGCCGATGCCCTTCAGGTGCCCGAGGATCGCCTTCGATTTGTCGCTGGGGCTGGCCCACCATTTCTTTGACCGTGTCTCGTAGGCCGTGAGTGCTTCCCTGACCTTGCGGGCCGTCCCCACGAAACGTCCCTTCGAGAAACCGTCGAAATCCGCTCCGTGGACGCCGTCGCTCTCGAGGAATGCCGGAGCCAGTTGGCTCACCTGGGACCCGTTGGTCTGCTGGTATTCCACCCTCACGTTGGTGATATCGACGCCCCGAGCCCGCAACGCCTGGATCGCCAGCGACAGCTGCTGCCGGCTCGGCTGGTAGTGGCCGCTCCAGTTGTTGATGTACTTGAGCTCACCGTCGACCACCGTGATGCACCCCGTGCAGAGAACCTCTCGACCCTCCAGATAGCACGAGTGATAGAAGGAGCCCTTGGCGGCGTCGTAGTTCGAGTGCTTGCGAGCGTAGATATTGCGATTCAGCCCCATCGAAAACCCGGCGACTCCCAGGCCACCATTTTGTTCTTTGCCGCGGCGAGCCGGGTTGGCCGTCTTGGTGAAATCCCCTTTCTTGGTTTTCGAAATATCTTTGTACTCCGGTCCGGAGCAATCGAAGGGCTCGAGTTGGCCCTGGCCATTGGTGATCATGAGCCTGCCGCCCTCGACATGCAGTTGACACGCCAGCGCTTCCTCGTCGCCGAGGTAGGCGAGTCGCGATGCCTTTTGGCCGTTGGCGTCCGTGTGCTTCATTTTTCCGACGTACGTGTCGACGCCGACACCGTGGGTCGACATGAAGATGAGTTGATTGCGGAGATACACGTCGATCTCGTCGCCGTTGATGCCGAAGACGCTTCCGAACACGTCGGCGGCCGCGAAATGCAGCGACCGATAGAGCGGAAACAGGGCGCAGTCGCGATCGGTTCGCAGGTTCGTGTTGCGCGTGATGCTCCTCGTGAACTGGCCCGTCACGGTGTAGATGTCGACAAGCAGGGAGCCAAGGATGGACTGTGAGAGCTGGTTGTCGGGTGCACCCGCCTGCCGGGCGCCGGCGTGGTAACGCTCGATCGCCGCATCGACGACGAAGGGGTTGGTCAGGTCGCCGGCGACCCGCCCCTGCCCGGACAGGCGTAGATTGCTCGGGGCGACGCCACGCGGCAGGGCCGCGTCATGCGTCCGTTGCAGATTCGTGAGGCGATTGATCGCCTTGACGATGTCGCCCTTCCAGCCGGCCAGAGACGGGATCGTCGTGTAGGGCGGAAGACCGTTCGGCTCCATGATGAGCGACCGGTGGAAGTCATCGCCCGGCATAATGTTTCCTTCAGGAAATAAAATAACTGGAGAACGCGTCAGGCGGAGCAGAGGATAGCCCGGTCAATGGCACTTCCGCAACGGTCTTCCGGCCGATGAGCGACTCGGCAGTCGCGTGCCCCTGTCTCCTGGGTGAGCACCAGGCCTTTCCCAGCCCCCAGCCTTCCCGCTCCGATGTGGCGGTTTTTTGGCTTGTTTGCGGAGCCGGCATGAGGCCGGACGCGGGGCCGCGCGGGAAACGCGGCGGCAGAAGCGATCATGGGCAGGGGCCTGGGCCCGCTTCGACGCGTGGCTTTCCAAGAGATAGTTCCCGCGGCCGGCCAGCCACCGGGCCAGCGACACGCGGAGATGGCGAGCACGGCCAGTTGGCCGCCGCTCGTAGAGCTCAAGGATCACCGAGCCGCGGCGGCCTGTAAGAAATGCCACGACGCCTGCGGGGCGATGCGACTGTGAGACCTATGAAGTGATCATCGGCAGCGAGCCGACTCTGATTCGCCGGGGTTCGATCACGACCCTTCCGCAACCATGCCGACGACGGTCGCTACGGGAATTCGCAGGCCGCGAATGCACGGTACGCCGTTCATCTGTTTCGGATCGACGGTGACTCTACTCATGGCTGCGTTACCGAATGACGGTGCAGGGCTTTTTTCGAACAGCATGGATCAGTCTACCGCCGACGGCGTCATGACGCCCGGCGGCGCTTTCCGCCGCCCTTGCGGTTGCCGGCCTTCAGCCAGTGCTTGCTGCACCACTGCGGCACATAGTCCGGTTTCTCCGTCAGTCGGTGGTAGGGCTCGGGAAGCCTTGCCTCCTCCATCAGCTTCGTGATCCGCACTCGCACCGTTCACGCCGCAAATCGCAGTGAGAAAACCCTTCGATCAGATCTGGACCTCCTGATCGAACAAGCCCAGGCTGGCAACTGCTCGCTCTCGGCGACAGGACTGTTGCGGGGTGAGCGAATCGATCTGGTCTCCGATCACACGAGCGGCTGACGTGCCAACGCTGACTGGCCTTTTGGGGTGAGATTTACGCCTGCTTGGAACTACAAGCGATACTGCGATGGATCGAGGCTTGGCGACGAGGCGGTCATCGCGGGCCCAGAGGCCAACGTCGTGTATGCGGGCAAGAATTGAACGTGATCGTCGCTGGATTCCAGCGTACGATGTGGGATTGTCGCCATCTCCAGGAGACTTGCCATGACCGAGCCGTCTCGCCGAGTGTTTCTCAAGGAAAGTGCTGCCGTGTCGGCCGGGGCCGCCTGGGCCTGGGCTGGCGGAGCGACCGCCGCCGGCGCCAACGAGCGGCCGACGGTTGGCATCATCGGCTGTGGCGGCCAGGGCTCCGCGCTCGCCGCCAGCTTCGCGGAGATCGCCAACATTGCCTTTGTGTGCGACCCGGATGCGTCGCGTCGAGATCGGCTGCGGGAGCAGGTTGGTGCGGCACACGCGGTGGCCGACCTGCGATCGCTGCTCGATGACCAATCCGTTGATGCCGTGGTGGTGGCCACGCCCGA
>CALCGM010000479.1 GCA_937900985.1 uncultured Planctomycetaceae bacterium
GGCAGCAGCGGGTCGTGGTCTTCGGGGCGGAGCGTGCCGAGGAGGGCGTCGATGCCATGTGGCGACGCGGGATCTGCAAGCAGCCCCACGGCTGCGGTCAGGCTCAGCCGCAGCAGGAGCACGGCCAGCGTTCGCGATGCGGGCGTGTCGTGAAGGGCCTGCACCGCCTGCGGGTGGCTGCTGTGGCACCGCTCAAGCGTTTCAATCGCAGCATCGAGCGGCCCGCTGCCATGGTCGCGGCGATACCTGCCCACAGCAAAGGTGAGCACGGCATGCTCGCCCTCGCCCTCAAGGCTCGCGTAGGGCTGCATCCCTGGCTGGCTGACAAGCGCCCGCAGCCGAGGGTCGCTGCGGTCGACCTCGGTGATCGCCAGCAGGCTCTCGGTGGGGATCGCGGCCTCGCGGAGGATCAGCGAACGCTGGTGGCTCACTGCGGGAAACCGCAGGACGAAGAGCACACGCTCGTCGGCAGCCAGCGGCCGCGGATCGTCATCGAGGCTGGGAAACCACTTCCTGCGGCCGACGCCAAACACGCGGCTCGGCCTGGCTCGCTCGACGATCGATGCAACCGTGGGAAACCCGGGGCCGCGGTCGCCGGCCTCAGTGGATGCGGTGGGCCTCCCTGCCGCTGGAGACGGTGCCTCGGCTGCTGCCTGGTCGAGCCGCAGCTCCGCGGCGAGCGACCGCTGGGAGGAGGGCTGAGGTGCCACGTCCTCCGCCGGCGTTGAGCTCATCGGTGGCGGCAGCAGACGGCCTCTGTGGAGATCATCCCAGATCGCCTGGTCGAGCGCTGTGTAGGCGGCAATCCGTTCCTCAGCCGCGTCGTCGGTGCGGAGAATGTCGTCGGGCACGGGCTGCGACTGATGCACGCGAGCGAGCTCGGCCACAGGCTCGGCCCAGCCGTAGGCGTCGGCGAGCACTCGCAGCGTGTCGTTGCAGCTGGAGGTGGTTCCCACCAGGTCGTAGCTGGCGAGGTTGGCTCGGGCGTGTTCCAGCAGCTCGTCCGCGTGGAGCTTGCGGGAGAGATTCAAGCCGGCCAGCAGGCGGGCCTGGAGGTTGTCGAGCGTGCTCACCACGACGGGGTTGTCGGAGTGGAGAAACTCGGAGAACGACCTCGTGCGGGCGGTGAGGATCGCCTCCTGCACATGGCCGCGAGCCGCCTGCATATGTTCATCGGGGGTGCTCCGCCACTCCTTGTAGCGGCTGAGCAGTCGAGCTCGCGGCTCCCGCAGAACGGTGAGGAGGAACGGTGGCGGCTCGTGCGATAGGCCGCGGGCAAGGGCGGCCACCCGGTCGTGATCGAGGTGCATGCCCACGCCGAGGAGCTGCGAGCGGCGGGCGACGAGTGGCCAGATCGGGTGCGAGCGGTGAAAGTTGGCCTGCAGCTGCGGCATCACCTCGTCGTCGGCAAACTGCTGCCGCAGGAAGGAGGTGATCGCCGTGCCGGCGGTCTTGGGAATGTGAAGGAAGATCAGCCGTCTGCCAGCGGCGTGCCCTTTCCAGAGGAACTCAACGCTCCGACAGCGGGGAACGGCGGGCGATGAACTGGAGGACGGTTCCATATCACAGGGCCATATGTGGAGGAGATCAGGAACACGGTGCCCGACAGGTCAGGCTGTCGGTGTGGGGACGACCCGGATCTTTCGCAGGGCCATCGATTTCTGCCGGGTGTCGCTGCCCAGGCCCTTGTCGCGATCCGAGGCTGTGAACGGAGCGGTGATGCACAGCTCGACCGCCCCGCTGGCAGCGTGCTCAGGGGAAATCGCAAACGTGGCCACGGTGCAGTTTTCTTCCACGGAACAGACCGGTGCGGCAGCGACGCCGTTGATCCGGTAGGTCACTCCGGGAAACACCTCAGGATCGATGAAGGCGGCGATGAACACCGACAGCTGCTGGGCGACCCCTGGGCGGACCGGAACAAAGAGCCGCGAGGTCGGTTCAGGCCCCATCCAGCGGAAGATGCTCGGCGGCGCTCCTTCGCGGCCATGGAAGTTGGTCCCGTGGAGCGGTCCCTCAAAGCCCAGCTCCCAGGTGTCGCCCTCGGGCCGGGCGAGCCCGCCGCCAGAGTGCTGTTGCCACAGATCGATCGCGGCGGTTTCCAGCACACGCTGCTTCCAGGATCGATACTTGGCCTTGGCGGCTTCATAGAGGATCAGGTCGAGGTCGACCATCGCCTCGGGAACCTCATCGGCAAGGTCCTGGGTTTCTGACCGCGGGTGCTTTCCCGGATTGAGCACACTCATGCGACCCGGCGGCAGCCAGCCGTTGGCCAGGCTGACCAGCTGGGCAAACTCATCGAGGTCGTCGATGTCGGCCACGAAGTCGGCCCGCTCCAGATTGGCCAGGGCGTTGTCGAGGAAGGCCTGCTTGTCGCACTGTTCGTAGAGAACGCGGCTGACGATCTGGCTGCTCATCGTGCGGGTCTGCCGGTTGAACACGGTCGACCAGATGTCGGGCCGTTCGAGTGTGCGGCAGAACTCCGCCAGCGACGCTTCTTTGGCGAAGCCGTAGAGCTCTCGGCCCTCCGGGGCGAGTTCGTGGGCTGTCTCCACAGGAATGCGGCGGAGATGGAGATAGTGGGAGGCAACCCGCTCGCGGGGCTCACGCACCACGACATAGGTGGTCAGCGGCCGGTGCTGTGCGAGCAGTTCGGCGATGTCCCAGGTGTAGTGGTTTTCAATCACCAGGTCGTGCTGCCGCATGCCGTCGATGAACCGCCGACGGAGCAGAGCGCCTTTGTTTTCCCGCGAGAGCTGTTCGGCTCGGGCGGCGATGTCTCGGCGATGGTCTTCCCAGGCAGCGGTCGACTTCTCGGCGGTGTAGATCTTCTCCAGCGGAAACTGCCTGGCGAGAAAGTCGGAGAAGGTGTTGCCGCCACACTTCGGGATGTGCACGAAGAAGTGCACTGGCGCTTGCTCGCCGTGATCTCTGCCTTCTGCCTGCTCTGCCATCACCTGCTCCATCACGCGAATCACCCGAGTGCTCGCCGAGCGTAGCGAATCTGGGCCGTGTTGGGCGATGGCGGAAAAGTCTGCTTCGGGTTTGCGCGGGCCAGGTGTGCCAGCTGCCACCACAGTTTTCGGATGGCATTTTCGTGCAAGGGTCGCGGGTCTGCACGCAACGCTACCGCCAACCCGAAGCCGGGTTCCAGTGCCCGGGTGTCGGGCCAGTCCCCGCCGCGGCATTGACCGCCGGCAGCACGAACGTCTGGGTTTTCATGATCACCTCGGGGAGCGACGTCGGCATGTCGTCGATACTCATCCGCGTCAGATAGGCGTTCCACTGCCGCCGCTTCTCATCGTCGCGGCCGAACTCCTCGGAGACGACCGCCGGCGACGGGTCGCCGCGGCCGAGGAAGTCGACGTCTCTGGTCGGTCGGTGCAGTTCACTCGTCCAGACCCGGAAGAGCATGGCACCTTTGAGCACGAACCGCGGCGACTCGGCCGACTTGGAGAGCCGGTCGATCAGTCGCTCGATGGCGTACTGAGCCAAAATCGCGTTAAAGTCCGCCTTACGCTCGCGTGCAATGGCCAGCAGGCCCCGATGCACCGCAGCGGGATCGCTGGGTGGCTGCGACGCGGCGGTCATACCAGCGACTCCAGGTATGGCCGCATCACGGTCGCGACGCGGTCAATCTTGGCCGCGGCGATAATGGCCTCCACCGTAACCTTTTTCTGCCGCCAGGCATCGCGCAGCGCTTCGATAGCCACATCGACACCGACAGTGCTCCGATACTTGAAGCAATCGGCGACGGTCTTTGCGACCGTGGTGACGTTGATCTCAACGCCGTCGATTCGCATTGCGTTTACACCTCGGCTGAGAGCAAAGCCAGAAGCCCGCACCACGCGGATGGGCGGGTAGGTCATTGAGGGCTTTCGAGCCTTGCGGTCGATCATGATCCAAACCTCGAACGGGTTCTGGGTTGTGAGCTGGTGCAGGCGGAGGGCCGTGAGCAGGCAGAGCGTCGCCCTCGGAACCCGGACGGCCACTTCGATGACGCTGTCGTGCTCACTTATTCGCGGTTTGGCGGCCTCGTAGATGCCTCGGGAGCGCTGAACGAGGAGACCGCGGTCGACGAGCCGCTTCAGGTACATGCGGTGGACGCCGAGGCGATCGAGTTCGGTACCGCGCACGATCCCCCTCTGACGGACCAGTTCGAGCACGCGTTGGACTTGTGTGTTGGCAGCCATGGCTGTGACGGTTTGTCGGCTATTGTTGATTTCGGCCGACATCTTATCACACTCCTGGGAGCCGCTCGCTCCTCAGGCCGGCCGTCGCCGGTGGCATCCTGGACTGCTCCATCCCCGGCACCTCAGGCGAGGATGCCGTCGAGCACATGGCCGTGCACGTCGGTCAGGCGGCGGTCGATGCCGTTGTGTCGCCAGGTGAGCGCGGTGTGCTCGATGCCGAGGAGTTTGAGCACAGTGGCATGCACATCGTGGACGGTCGTGGGGTTGTCGCGGTCGAGGGGCTTGTAGCCCCACTGGTCGCTCTCGCCGTGGGTGATGCCTCCTTTAATGCCCGCGCCGCAGAGCCAGTTGGTAAACACAAAGGGGTTGTGGTCGCGGCCGCGGCCCCCCTGGGTGCTGGGCATCCGGCCAAACTCCGTGGTCCAGAGCACGAGCGTGTCGTCGAGCAGGCCCCGCTGATCAAGATCCTTGATCAAGGCCGCCGCACCATGGGCCATGCCGGCTGCGAGGGGCCCATGGTCGCGCTCGACGTCTTCATGGGAATCCCAGTTGCGGCGGGGGAAGCCGTTGTCGTTGCCGCTGAAGACCTGCACAAACCGCACGCCCCGCTCGAGCAGCCGCCGGGCGGTGAGGCACTTGAGGCCGAAGTGGTGAATCTCCTCCTCGGCATTGATCTCGCTGGGCCAGCTGCCGCGGGCTGGCTGCACGCCATACATCCGCAGCACATGCTCAGGCTCGTCGGCGAGGCTGAGGGCTTCCGGAGCGGCCGCCTGCATGCGGGCGGCGAGCTCGTAGCTTTCGATACGGCCCTCCAGCCGCGTGTCTGACGCACGGCTGGCGAGATGCCGCCGGTTGAGCTGTGCCAGCACGTGGCGGACCGCGGCATCGGAGGAGGCCGTCACGAAGTCGCCGGCAGGATGGGGGCGGAGGTCGGCGATCGGGTCGGCCGCGCCAGGCTGGATCACCGTGCCGCTCAACCGCGAGGGGAGAAACCCGGCATCCCAGTTCTTCACACCGTTGGAGGCGTAGCCGCGGTGGTCCGGCAGCACGACGAAGGTGGGCAGGTCCTCGTTGAGCGATCCGAGGGCGTAGTTCACCCAGCAGCCCGCGCCGGGAAACCCGGGCAGCACAAACCCGGTTGTCTGATGCAGCGTCGCGGCGGAATGCACACCGGAAGGGCTGACCATGTTGTGGATGAAGGCCAGCTGATCGGCGACCTCGCCGAGGGGCGAGACCACATCGGCGAGCAGCTTGCCGCAGCCTCCATACGGCTTGAAGGGCCAGATCGGCGCAAGCCAGGGGCCCAGGCCGTTCTGAAAGGCCTCGACCGGTTCGCCAAAGTCGCTCGGCTTGCCGGCGTGCGTGATCAGGGCCGGCTTGTGGTCAAACAGGTCGATGTGGCTGGCGGCTCCCGCCATAAACAGCTGCACCACCCGCTTTGCCTTGGCGGGATAGACGCAGGCAGCGTGTGGGCCGGCGGCAGACGTGCCGGCAGCGGCAGCATCACGCTCTTCGGCGAGCATGGTGGCCAGGGCGATGGAGCCGAGGCCGCCGGCGGTCGAGGTGAGCCAGTGGCGGCGGGTGTGGTGATGGGGCATGGCGGTTAGTCGACGTAGGCAAACTCGTTGAGGTTGAGGATCACGCGGGCTGCGCTCGCCAGGCCATGGGCGTTGGCCAGTTCTACGAGGGCGTCGCGCTCGATGTCGTCGGGCTGACGGCCGAGGGCCAGCTGAAAGGCCCGCTCGATCTGGGCGGCCCGGTCATCGCCGACATCCCGCTCGAGCCGCTGGGCGAGTTTCTCAGACTGCACGAGCATGAAGCCGTTGTTGAGCAGGGCGAGGGCCTGGAGGGCCGACACGCTCTCGTTTCGCTTTGCCACCCGCATCGAGGGATCCGCGCAGTCGAGGCAGGTCATGAAGGGCTGCGTCTGGCTGCGGACGATGAAGCGATAGACACCGCGTCGCCAGCTGCTCGCGTCGCGTGGGTCGGCGAGATCGTAGCGGTAGTGGGGAGAGTGCTCCGGATGCTCGATCACAAAGTCCTGCCAGCCGGGGCCGCCCATCGTCAGGTCGAGTGTGCCCGCCGCGGCGAGCACGGCATCGCGGATCGCCTCAGCCTCCAGCCGCCGCCGGTTCTGCCGCCAGAGGAGACGGTTGTCGGCGTCGGCCGCTGCGGCATCCTCGCGGGATGTCGAAACCTGCCGGTAGGTGCTGCTGGTCACGATCAGCCGGTGCAGGTCTTTGAGCGATCCGCCGCCATCGCGAAACACACAGGCGAGCCAGTCGAGGAGCTGCGGGTGCGACGGCTCGCCCCCCATCCGGCCGAAGTCGTTGGGGGTGTCGACGAGGCCGCGTCCGAAGTGGTAGTGCCAGACGCGGTTGACCAGGCTCCGCCAGATCAGCGGATTGGCGGGATCGGTGAGCCACCGAGCAAGCGCTGCCCGGCGGTCGCCCTCGGCATGATCGGCCGGCAGGTCAAAGCGGCTCTCCAGGCTCTCGATCAAAGACAGCGTTCCCGCCGCGACCTCGCGGGTGGGGGCCAGCACGCTGCCGCGTGAGAGCAGGTGAATCGTGCGGGGCTCGCCGTGGCGAACGAGGGATCCTCCGGCATACACCGTGGCCTGCTCGGGGAGGGCGGCAAGGCCGGCGTCGGCCTCCTGGATTCCCCGCTGGGCCTCGGCGATGCGGGCGGCCTGCTCGGGGGTGCGGGCGGCTGCGAGCACCGCCTCCCGCTCGGTTTCCAGCCTGGTCCGCTCGTCGCCTGTTGCCGAAGGGCTCTGGCCATCCACGAGGTTTCCGCGTCCCCAGCGGGGAGACGCCTCGATCGAACTGGCAGACGTCACCTCACAGCCGAGCGCCAGGTTGGCCGCCGTCTCGTTTTCGGCGGGCCTGCTCAGTGCTTCGAGTTCGGCGAGGGCAAAGATGTAGTCGTTGGCCCGCGTGGCCAGACGGGTGGCGGTGATTCGCACGTGGCGGGCGGTGCCATCGAAGGGATGCCGCACGGCCGACACACCAGGGTTGTCGACGTCGGCATCCTCGCGCGAGGCGACGAGCGTGACGCCCTTGAGAAACTCAGCATCGTCGCTGACTTCCACCCGATACCGCAGCGGGAAGCCGAAGCCGGCACCGATGTTGTTGAAGGTGTCGTGGCAGGGCCGCAGCACGATCTCGCTCAGCGGCAGCGACCCGCCCAGGTCGACCTGCACCCATGTCTCGGTGTCCGGAGTGGGGGAGATGTCACTGTGCCAGCCGTAGGCGGGGCCCGGATTGGCCTCACCGACCGGCAACGCCTCGATCGCCGCAGTGAGTGCAACGAGCCGCTCGCCAGCCGCGGCAGCGATCGCCTCTTCGAGGGCCTGCTTGCTGCTGGCATGCGCCACCTTCTGCTGCGTGAGCTGCCGCCGCTTCGCGGCCACGTTTGGATCGGTGTCAAAGCGAATGTCGTCGCGGTCGATGGCGGCAAACACGGCCTGCAGCGAGTAGTAGTCTTCCTGGCTGACCGGGTCGAACTTGTGGGCATGGCACTGGGCGCACTGCACGGTGACGCTGGCAAAGCTGCCGATCGTGTTGGCCACCATGTCGTCGCGGTCGAGATGACGGGCAATCTTGCCGTCGGTCTTCGTTTCCGGAACCTCGCGATGGCCAATGAAGTCCCAGGGGCCTGCGGCGATGAAACCGATCGCCTCGTGGCCGTCGCGGGTGTCGCTGAAGAGCACATCGCCGGCGATCTGTTCTTCAACGAAGCGGGCATACGGCTTGTCGTCGTTGAAACTCCGGATCACGTAGTCGCGGTAGGGCCAGGCGTTGGGGCGGAGCTTGTCTTTGTCGTAGCCATGGGTGTCGCCGTAGTGGACGACGTCGAGCCAGTGGCGGGCCCAGCGTTCGCCGTATCGCGGGGAAGCGAGCAGACGGTCGACCAGCTGCTCGTAGGCATCGGGAGCGGGATCTCGCACAAAAGCGTCGATTTCCTCAGCCGCGGGCGGCAGGCCGGTGAGATCAAACGAGAGCCGGCGGATCAGCACGCGGCGGTCGGCCGCTGGCGACGGGGCAAGGCCCTCTGCGAGCAGCCGGCTGTGGACAAACTGGTCGATCGGGGTGCGGGCCGGTTCAACGCCGTCGAGTTGAGGAAAGGCATCTCGCGTGTCGGGCACAGCCGGCTCTGCCAGCGGCTGCCAGGCCCAGTGGTCGAGCCGCTCGTCTCGCGGTTCTTCCATCTCCGCCGCATCGCCCCCCGGCCACGGGGCACCAGCGTCGATCCAGGCACTCAGGGCGTCGACGTCGTCTGCGGAGAGCGGATCTTCATCGGGGGGCATCCGCTCGTCGTCGGCGGTCGAGCGAACCCGGCGAACGAGCTCACTCGTCGCCCCACTGCCCACCACCACCGCCGGACCAAAGTCGCCTCCCTTCAGCAGCCCAGCCCGCGAATCGAGCCGCAGGCCCGACTCGGCGGCGTCGGCACCGTGGCATGC
>CALCGM010000480.1 GCA_937900985.1 uncultured Planctomycetaceae bacterium
TGCGTTGAGCGCTCGCCTGAGCACGGGATTTGCGAGGTCTTGGCCGCTCGCAAGAAGATCGGCGAGTGCTGCGGTCGCCGCGTCGATCGGCTCGTCGTTGATCGCCCGGGCGGCCTCCGCGACAACCAGGGGGTCGACGTCCGTGAGCATCGTGGCAATCAGAGGATTCTCCAGCCGCCGCAGTGCGAGCGTGATCCCCAGCCGCCCGGCGTTGCCCGGATGGTTTGAGGCCACCAGGCTCTCGATCAGGCCAGGATGACGGGTCGCAAGATGTACAAGGCCTATCACCGCCTGGTGGCGAGCGACAGGATCACTGTTTTCCAAACGGTCGAGCAGGCCGAGGAGTGCCACCGCCGTCTCGCTTTCGCCGAAAACACCCGCGGCGGCTGCGGCAAAGCCTGCGAGCCGTAGGTTTTCAGAACCCAGCCGGCTCTTACAGCTTCCAGCCACAAGCGTTTTCACAGGGGAGGGAAGGGCGGATTCCCCATGGTGCTGCCAGATGTCGGCAAGCACCTTGAGCGTCTGAGCCTGCATTTCTTCAGACAACCCATCGTCCATCAGCAGTGTGTGCAGATCAGTCGTCACGGTGATGGCTTCGTTGACACCGCTGAGTCCAACCTGCCAGAGTCCCCAGAGACCATGACGGGAGCCAAACGGATTGTCGCTATGAGCGGCCTGCATGAGCGTGCTCACACCGCCGCGGCTGGCAAGTTCCCCCTGGGCTCGCTGTCGCACCCGTCGATCGACATGCGTCAGAAGATCCGCCAAGTCGTCGTCCGGCATGTCTGCCAGCGTTACTGTCAGCAGACGACTGACCTCTTGAGCCATACCACCGCTGGCTGCGGTGTCGGCAAAACGATAGAGCCGGCCTTTCCCTTCGCCATCCCAGCCATTGACCCAGTCGCTGACGAGCAGACTGCCATCAGGAGCGAAGTCGAGGTCGGTTGCCAGAATCGACCAGAGAAACTCATGTTTGTCGGCCACCTCAAACGACGCACCCTTCGGCTCGACCGCAAAGCTCCAGATACCGCTGGTGGCAGTGACACCCCGGAAGTCGGCGAGGAAGAAGTGGTCGTTGTAGCGATCGCCAAGCCCTGTGCCCGGGTAGAAGGTCAGTCCTGACGGCCCGTTGCCGAGGTTGGCGACTGGGGGCAGCGTTGAGGCCGGCTGGACAGCGGTCGTTTCCGCATCGGCTTTCCAGGGATACCAGATCCGTTCACGGTTCCAGGGACCACGGTCATCGAGATACTGGAAGTACATCCGCCAGCCGGTGTCTCCCTCCTGGACGACATAGACCCACCGCGCCTGGTCGCCGCTGTCGCTGTTGTTGTCACCAGTGAAGAGATTGCCGTCGTTGTCAAAGGCCAGCTCTTGAGGATTACGGAGACCGTAGGCAAACACCTCAAGGTGCGAGCCATCGGGGAAGCAGCGAAACACCGCGCCGGTATCGGGCCGCTTCAGCCGCGATCCCTCTTGAGTAATCACGTTGTAGCCACGGTCGCCGAGGCTGAAGTAGATCCGGCCATCCGGGCCGAGCGTGAGACCGTGCAGGTCATGTCCGCGAAAGGCCACGCGTACCCCGTAGCCGTGATGCAGAGCCGTCTGCTCTTCCGCAACGCCATCGCCGTCGGCATCGCTCAGGCTCCAGAGTTTGGGAATACACGTGTAGTAGACGCGGCCTTCATGCTCGAGCACCCCAGCGCCCGTGCCGTCCTCGAGGTTTGAGAAGCCATCAGCAAAAATCGTATCCGCATCAAACACGCCATCACCGTCTGTATCACGAAGCAGACGGATGCGGTCATGCTCGGTCTCCCAGTTGGCCGCGTCGGCACCCATAAACCGGCGAAACATGGCCACTCGCTCTTCGATGCTCTCCAGCTGAAGATCCTGCAGCAGCCAGTCCATGTGGCCGCGGTTGTCCTCCACGCCCTGCTTCTGCCGGAAGGTTTCACACACCAACACGCTGCCGTCTGCCCGCACCGTGAAGGCCACCGGGTTTGCCACACGGGGCTCGGCCGCCGCGAGTTCTGCGGTCATTCCCTCCGGCACACGGAAGCCCTCAAGAGCCCGAGCTGCATCCGGCGAGGCCGCCGCGATTGGAGGGGTGTAGCTGGTCTCCGCAGCTGATGCAGAGGGCAGCGAGAGTAGCTGCAGGGACAGAGCGACGAGAAGACGATTGGCAATGTCGTGGCGATACATGGAAAACCATCAAGAGGAGCAGATTCAAGAATCGACAGAGTTTTGAGTCTAACTTCGCAGCGGCAACGGCAAGATGGCTGCGAGGACCTCCATCTCCAGGGACACCACTGGTATGCTCCTGCCATGAAACTCCTTCCAGCAATTGACCTTCGCGGTGGAAAAGTCGTCCGCCTGCTGAAGGGTGACTACGACCGACAGACGACCTACGGTGACGATCCTGTAGCTCAGGCGCAGGCCTTCGAGGCCGCCGGGGCCAGCTGGCTGCACGTGGTTGACCTCGACGGGGCTCGCAGCGGCACCCCAGAACACACCGATGTGATCCGTCGGATCTGTGCCGCGACCAACCTCTCAGTCGAGGTCGGCGGCGGCATTCGTGACGACGCGGGCATTCGCCAGCTGTTGGAGGCTGGCGTGACGCGTGCGATCCTCGGCACCGCCGCCCTCCGCAACTGGGAGTGGTTTGGCGAGGCCGTCCGCGAGCAGTTTCCCGGCAAGCTTGTGCTCGGGCTCGACGCTCGCGATGGCAAACTCGCCGTTGCAGGCTGGGAGGAAGAGCTCACCAAAACCGCCCTCGAAGTCGCTTCCGAGGTCAATGACTGGCCACTCGCAGCCATCGTGTTTACCGACATTGCCACTGATGGAACACTCGCCGGTCCCAATATCGCAGCGACACGTGCGATGGCGGAGGCCACGAGGGTGCCGATTGTGGCCAGCGGTGGTGTGGGCACGCTCGACCATCTGCACGCCGTACGTCAGCTGCCGGTGGAAGGTGTGATTGTTGGTCGAGCGCTCTACGACGGCACCGTAACGATTGAAGGGGCGCTTGCAGCGGTCGAGGGATGATCACGACCCACGAGAGTGACCAACGCCTGCGGTCTGCAAAGCCGAGAGGCCTGCAGCAGCCCAGCACGACATTCCTGAGGTATCGGATGACGCGGCTACTGATGCTCGGAGTTGCTGCGATGCATGCGTGTCTCGCATCCGTGGCGACGGCCACCACCACCTGGGATGGAAAGCACGACACCAGCCAGCTTGACGTGACGGTTGTCTATTTCGTGCCGGCGGATCGCGAGCCCTTGCCCGACTGGAACGATCGCGCCGCCTACTACTGTCGCCGGATTGAGCAGTTTCACGACCGCGAGTTTCAGGGATCATCAACGCTCACCACGCATCTGCTCCCCGAGCCGCTCATCTCTCAGCGGACAACGGCCCAGCTGCGGCAGGGCGATGGCGATGCGATCTTCTTTGCCACGCTGCGGGAGGCTGCCGAGCGGCTGAAGTTTGGCGACGGGCCGAGAGAAGGCTTTCCGGTGCTACTGGTGCTCAGTGATATTAACTGGCGGCCTCTGGATGATTTCTACCGCGTGAAGCCCACCGCCGACGGGTTTGCTTTCGAGGGAAACTTCAACGGCAGCGAGCACTTTCCCGGAGCCACCTCAGGCGGCGCGAGGGCGACCTATCTGGCCGATCGGGGCGTGGGCTGGGGGCTCGTGAGCGGTGACGGCTGGCGGGTGCCCTATCGCGGCAGCGACTGCGTGGTCTATCACGAAGGCTGCGGCCACACCGTCGGTCTGCCCCACCCTGAGCCCGGCAACGGATCGGTGATGAGCCTCGGTCAGTATCGCGGCTGGATCAGCGAGTCATGGCTTGATCGCGAACAGAAGCTGCGGATGGGCTGGGAGCCAACTCAACAACCGCTGACGCCGCAGCAGCAGCTCTTCAGCGAGTTCCGGGCGGTGCCGGAGCCACGCGTCCCGCAGCCCGGCGATCTGGTCGACCTCTCCTTGTCGTGGCCTGCAGGTGCGGAGCTTGCATCGCTGCAAGTCCGCTATCAGACGGCGATCGAGGCACCGTGGGTCGACGTCCCTCAGTCCTGGGAAGGTCGCCTGCCGCAGACAGCCAGCTTGGGGCGGTTCGATCGCGAAACGCCGGTGAGTTACCGCGTTGACGCGAGGCTCACCGATGGCTCCACGGTGGAACTCTGGGGCTATCTGCAGGTGAGGCAGTCGCCACAGCAGCCACTCCTGCCGAAGCAGCTGTCGAAGGATCTCGTCCGTCTGCATGAGGAGGCGGGGCTTGCCGCAACTGTGGCTGAGGGCTCGCGAGATCTGCTGGCGGAGATCGATCTCGAGAAAGCCTGGCAGGCAGGGGAGTGGACCCGCGAAAACGGGGTCCTGACCAGCCCGAAAAAGTTTGGCGCCAAACTGGAACTTCCGGCACCGCCACCATCGGGCTATCGACTCCTTGCGATTGTCGAGCCGCTTGACCCGCCGAATGGTCTGATTCTTGGGCAGCGGTCTGGAGGGCAGCGGTTCGTGTCGCTGTTTGGCTATGCCGTTGACGGGCAGCAGCTCAGCGCGATTGAAAACGTGGATGGCCGCAATGTAGGAAACGCAACAACCTATCGAGGTCGAGTGTTTCAGCAGCGGCAGCTCTCCGAGGTCACCGTGACGGTGACGCGGGCAGGCGTCCAGATGACCGTCGATGGCAAAACCATCGTGAACTGGCAGGGCACACCAGATCAGCTCTCGCTCTCGGACTACTGGCAGACTCCAGACAACACGGCACTTTTTCTCGGAAGCTACGACTGCCGCTACCGCTTCCACCGAGTCTCGCTTGAGCCGCTCAGCGACGAAACGAGAGCGAGGGCCCCGTAAAGAGGCCCTCGCATCTAGAGCCAGTGGCTGCTCTGAGTCAGTAGCTCCGCTGGGTATCTGGTCACGCTGGGCACCTTCGAACGCCGAAGCTGTTCGAACGGAGGTCAGCTGCAGCCTCGTGTGTCGGCATCCTAGGCGTCTGGATTTTCGACACACACCATCAGGTAGGCCGCGGTGCGATCGTCGAAGTGCACCAGGATATGCGTCTCAACTACTCAGCATCAGAAATGGTTATCGTTACTTTGTCAACATTTCCAGTGAACTCGGAAGCCTCACGACTATCGAACAGGTTGGAAACGACCTGCGTTGCGTCATCGACTCCAACGTCGGCTGTTTCATCTGCAGAGAAAACAGCGGGCTGCGTTTTTTCGACGCGACCTTCGGCTACCTTTTCCCCATCAACAAACAGCTTGGCAACACCACCTTTCCCGGTACCGCCACCGTCATAATCAAATGTCAATTTAATGTTGGCCTTTTCGCCGTCGATCGCGCTGGGAGACTCAATCGTGTATTGATCGAGGCCGAACCAGTTGTAGGTATAGGCTGGTTTGCCATCGTTCATGTAGAGTGCCCAGCCGCCAAACTTACCACCTTGGCAGAGAATTATCCCATTCGCCTTATCGTTGAGGGAAACATCGGCTTCGATCGTTTTCGACGTGTTTTTGACATTCAGGAAGGTATTTTCGAGGATCCCCTCCATGCCGTGTGCCAGTGTCAGCGATTTGCGATCCCCCATCAGATCAGGTCGCCCGGCGATCTTGGCGTTGAAACGCTCGTAGAGGCGATCATCAATGGGGTAGACGTTGTTGGCCAACGCCTCGAGAACAAACAAGCGTCGCAACTCCTGAAGCTTTTCGGGATTCTCTTTGGCAAGATCCTTGGTCAAGCTGAAGTCTTCTTCCACGTTGTAAAGTTCCCAGATGTCTTCCTCCAGAGGCCGCAAAGGGACTCCTTGCCATGGGACTTGGTGGACGGTCCGAGCTAACCAACCTTCATGGTAGAGCCCGCGATTACCGAACATTTCAAAATACTGCGTCGTGTGGCGATCTACTGCATCTTTATCCTTCGCGGCGTAGAGCATGCTCACACCGTCGAGTGGCTTTTGCGTTACCCCGTTGATTACCTTGGATTGAGGGATTTTCGCGGCTTCCAGTACAGTTGCGGCCACATCGTTAACGTGGTGCCATTGATCGCGGATCTCACCTTTTGCCTCAAAGCCGGCCGGCCAATGCATGACCATGCCGTTTCGAGTTCCCCCGAAATCAGCGGCCATCTGCTTGGTCCACTTGAAGGGGGCATCGGTTGCAACAGCCCAAGCTGCGGAGAAATGGGGGAAGGAATCGGGGCCTCCCCAATCATCGGAACGAGCCAACATGCTCTCGATTGTTTCGGCATCAAAAATGCCGTTGAGGTGAACAAGTTCATTGAACGTCCCTTCTAAGCCACCCTCACCACTGGCGCCGTTGTCTCCCATGATGTAGATGAAGAGGGTGTTATCGAGTTCACCGATGCGATCGATGGCGTCTACCAAACGGCCAATTTCTACGTCGGTGTGCTCTGCAAAGCCGGCAAAGGTTTCCATCTGCACTGCGAAGAGATCTTTCTCTTCTTGGCTTAATGACCCCCAGTCTTTAATGTCCTCTGGCATATCTGCCAGTTGAGTATTTTGGGGCACGATGCCGGCTGCCTTTTGCCGAGCGAGTGTCTCCTCGCGCAATGCCAGCCAGCCTTCGTCGAACTTGCCCTTGTACTTGTCAATCCACTCCTTCGGCGCATGATGCGGTGCGTGAGTAGCGCCTGTGGCAAAATAAACGAAGAATGGCTTATCGGGCGTCATCGCCTGTTGAAACTCAACCCAACGAATTGCGGCGTTGGTCATGTCGGTTGTGAAGTGATATTCCTCTTGAGTTTCCTTTGCGACGCGGGTTACGCCGTCAAAGATCACGGGCTCCCATTGGTTCGTTTCACCTCCAATGAAACCGTAGAATTTGTCAAAACCAGACTGGGTTGGCCAACGATAGAATGGACCAGAAACCGAAACTTCCCACGCGGGGGTTTCGTGCCATTTACCAAACGCGGCGGTACTGTATCCGTTGTAGCGCAGGGTTTCCGCGAAATACCTGGCATCGTTGGGACGCATCCCGCGGTTACCAGGGAAGCCCGTGGCGATTTCCATCACCGAGCCGACGTTGACGTTGTGGTGATTACGTCCGGATAACAAAGCAGCGCGAGTTGGCGAGCAAAGGGCCGTGGTGTGAAAGCGATTGAATCGCAACCCGTTCTGAGCGAGGCGTTCAAAGGTCGGTGTCTCAATCGGGCCGCCAAATGGCGCTGTTGCCCCAAAGCCAATGTCATCGATCAGAACGACAACCACGTTGGGTGCACCTTCTGGTGCCGTGACCTGGAAGGGTGCAGGTTTTGTCGCCTTCCGGGCATCCATCTCACGGATTGGAGGTGTGCGTGGGTTTGGAATCGGCAGGATGGAACGATCAATTTCTTGTGCATTCATTGCCTGAGGCGTGAATAACACGACGATTGCCATCATGACGAGGCTGCGAACCTTTAATGTTGGAACGCTACGTTGCATGTCGGTTCCCCTTTCCAAGTGTCTTCCAATCCTTAGTTTTAGTTTTTCGATACGATGGGTCGATGAAAAGTGCGGAGGCCCCATAAAGAGGCCCCCGCATCGTCTGAATCGGTAGCCATTCAGAGTATCCGGCCGAACAGAGTGTCCGGCCGAACACCGGTCTCAGCCGCAAGTCTAGGCTTCTGGATTCTCAACACGCACCATCAGGTAGGTCTCGGTGCGATCGT
>CALCGM010000481.1 GCA_937900985.1 uncultured Planctomycetaceae bacterium
GCGTCGGCAATCGGTCGTCCGTCGAGCAGCACCTCAACCCGCGACGGGTCGGCTGGCTCGCTGAGCGTTCCCGGCGGCAGATCGATTTCAAGCCGCTCCACCGACGTGGCAATCCGATAGCGGTAGATGTCGTGCCGCTGGTCGGGCAGAAACCGGCTCTGCAGCCAGGCCGCATCCACCACGGTCTCTCCAAAACGCTGCGGCTCCGCGGCGATCGCCAGCCGAATGCTCTCCTGCGGCCGACTGGAGGCCCAGCTTCGCGGCAGCGTCGTTCCCTGCACGGCCATTTCCCGCTTCCAGGAATCCCCCCGCACCTCCACCGAGAGCCCTCGGGCCGCTTCCAGCGTCACGCTCTGCTTGCCAAAGCGAGCCTCAGCGGGCATCACCAGCGGCACATCTTCTGCAAGGGTTGTTTCCTGGGGAGGTGGCGTTGCCGGCAGACGGTAGCGAATCGTCAGTTCACCACTTCCCAGCAGCGGCGTGGGCAGCATCACCCGCGTGCGGACGGTCGGCAGGAGGCCTCCGCCGGCGTCGCTCTCGGCTCCGTTGCCGCCGCCCGTTGAACCACCGTCGACCGCAGGGCTGTCGTCTGCCTCGGGTGGAGCGTCTGGCTCGACGGCAGCAGCCGGCTGCGAGGCCAGCAGGCGGTCGCCCTGGCGAACCTCCAGCGTTCCGCTGGCCACCACGCTCTCCGGCACGAGCAGTTCCACCACTTCCAGCGGCACATACGCAACATCAAACCGCAGCGTTTCATCCACCGTGACTTCGGTCGGCCTGACATCGAGGCGAGCCGTGAGCGACGCGGCCACTCTTCGCGGCAGAAAGCGACGCATGGCGGCGAAGCGGCCGCTGGGGCCGTCGAGCCGATAGGCGATGGCGGTGTTTTCCGACCGTCCGGCAGCTCCGGCGGCTTCGCTCCGCAGCAGCGGCGGCAGGGGATCGACAGCCCGGTTGGCTGTTGGCGCGGTCACCTGACGCACGAGCCCAGCGATCGCGTCGACGTCGGGGGTGAGCTCGATGTCGCTCTCTGGGAGAATCACCACCGCAGCCGGACCGACCAGGTCGGCGGCGGGCGTGGGAAACGTCCACTCGATCCGCTCGGCATCGGGAGCCACGCTGCGAGCTGCCCGGATCTCCACGACGGCATCGCCGCTGAGCCCTTGGACGAAGGGGATCTCCACGCCACCGGCGTTTTCCACGATTGCGGAGGTTTCCACGAGGCCGGCTGGGCCGACATCCTCGACCTCCCAGCCATCGAGGCCGACGCGAAGCTGCGAAATCGGGGCGCCGCGAACCGCCACCCGGAGCCGGGCTTCCAGCTCCACCCGCGAGGCAGCCACGCGAATGCGGTATTCAGGCTCGACCACCACGCGGCTCCGCAACGGCCGCACCTGCAGGGGCAGGCTGGCTGGCTGGGCGTCGTAGGCAAAGGCCGCCACACAACCGCGTCGTCGCAGGGCGAGCGAGGGATCGACCCGCCGCAACGGACCCGCGGGGCTCCAGTCGAGCTGCCAGTCGCCCTCAACCAAAACACTGACCTGCCCCCACTGCCGCCAGGCTGGGATCTCGCCAACGCTGAAGCCGAGCACCTCCAGGGAGCGGCCATCGGGCTCCACAGGTGCCTCGCAGCTGAGTTCGATGACAGCTCGCCCTGAGGCATCCGGGTCGACCGAGACGACCGCCTCGGGGGCGTCGTCGGTGCCTGTGAGCGACACCAGGCCCGTGGGTGCCGCGAGCGTTTCGAGTCTGGCGAAGGCGGGCAGCCGCAGGGTGATGGTCCGGCGGCCGGGCGGCAGGTGCTCAAGCTCAATCACCGCCTCGGTCTTCGCCTGTCGACCGTTGACGGTGACGATCACGTCGGAAGTGGCATGCGGGGCTGCCGCCAGGGGCTCGAGCAGAGACCGCTCCGACGACAGGCGAATCCGCGTTGGCCCCACCAGTCCCACCAGCGAGACAGACGTTCCGCCGTCGGGGCCTTCCGCCAGCTGCGGCGGCAGCCCGGCGGGCTCCACAGCAACGCCCGGATCGTCGATCTCCGAGAGCAGCGTCAGCCGCGAGGCGTTGGCCCGCGGCACGTCGATTCCAAGCTGCACCGTTCCGCCAGACCGTTCCAGCGGGAGGCGGCCGGAGAGCACAACGCGGTGGCGGGTGCCGGGCTCACCCTGAAACCATCCTCGATACCCCGTGCCGTCGGCGTTGGCATCCAGAAGAAACCGGCCCTCGGCCCCGTCGAGCGTTTCGTGCTGAGGGGCCTGGGTAAACAGGGCTTCCGAGAGGTCCAGCGGCAGCCCCACCCAGCCTGTGGATGCCTGGACGACGGTCAGCTCGATCCTGAGCCCGCCCGGACCCTCCACGTCTGTGATGGGGGAATCGGCCCCAGCTGGGTCTGGGTCGGTCGATGCTCCGGCGTCGGCGGGAGCGGGGGCCTCCAAGCGGCGCGGCCGCAGGTCCAGCTGCATGTCGAGCCGCTCAAGAACAGCCTCCGGCGCTGTTGGCAGCTTGGGCATGCCCTCGCGGAGCCGCAGCAGTTCGACAAAGTCGCGATACTGAAAGCCCGGCACCGGCACGAGCCGACCAGCGTCGTTTTCGAGGTAGTAGAGCTCCGGCTCGATCTCCCGAATGGGCAGATCCGGATCCCGCATGGCCCCAGGAGCGACAGCGGCAGGCTGGAGAGCGGGTTCGCTGCCGGCGGCCGCAGGCGGTTCCGCAGCAGAACTCTCAACCCGTGCGGCAGAGACCGCCGGTGGTGGCTGGGGCACCGCTGCCGTCGCGGCCGTTTCCCCCGGCTCCCCCCGCTGGCCCATCGCCACGCCGGAGACAAACGACCCGCAGACAACCGCGGTCACCGCGACAAGCCAGGCCCAGCTCGCCAGCCGCCTCAGCGCGGACCCTCCTTGATCCCCAGCGGCCCACAAGCCCGGGCAGAGCGCGGCCGGAGATCGAGAGCGGTCGTATCTCATGTACTGTGAGCCTACCTTGCCTATTTAAACAACGCACCCGAAACACCGATGCGATTCCCCCGTCCGGCCGCCGCACACCCGCCCCGACCTCCCCATCCGCACCAATCCGACCCAGCAAACGCCGAGCAAACCGGACAAGCCCCCCGCAGACGGTTGTCGGCGAACGAACGAGAGAGGTGTGGAAGACCGCCCGCGGGCGGTCCGGCTCGGCAGGCAAGCGGGACGGGTCCTCGAGCCGCGAAGCGAATACACACGCAAGCGGGACGGGTCCTCGGGCCGCGAAGCGGCC
>CALCGM010000482.1 GCA_937900985.1 uncultured Planctomycetaceae bacterium
TGAGCCCTACGGCCAGCTGCTGCCGGGCGTGTGGCAGAACGTGGCCTTCACCGTTGATCGCCAAGGCAGCACCACGCTCTTCATGGACGGCATCCCCGTTCGCCTGCTTGAACAATCCTCCCTGGGAACGTTTGTGGGCAGCGGTCGCTTCACCTTTCTCAACGACGCGACCGGCAGTTACGGAGCCGGCGCAACCACCAGCGGCCTCCTGATCGATGAGTTTGCCGCCTGGAATCGGGTGCTCACCGCCGACGAACTCTCCTTTCTCGCGTCGTCGCCGCTTCCCAGCCTCGACGCCTCGCCCCCCACGCTCATCACGGTCGCCGACGGCGTGCGAACGCAGGCCGAAACGGGCCATGCTTTGCTGACAACAACGGCATCGTTGACCAAGGATGGCCCCGGCACCCTCATCCTTGACGCCCCCAACACCTTCAGCGGGCCGACGACGGTCGAGCGGGGCACGCTCCGCGTGGCCGTTGCCGATGCGCTCGCCCGCAGCAGCGTGCGCGTCAAAGCGGGCGGAACCCTCGCCGTCGAGGACGGCATCGTGCTGACAAGCCCGTCGCTGACTCTCGCTGGAGGCGATCTCTCGCTCCCAGGTTCTCCGCTGGTGGTCGGGCAGGGAGGCATCCAGGCCCTCACCGTTGCCGAAGGCACGATCACGGGCAGCCCCGACCTCAGCGTTGCCGACGCCGGTTCCGTCGCGCTCTCGGCCGACGCCTTCCAGAGCGTCTCGCTCGGCGGCCTCGACGTGGTCGAAACGGCCGGCGGCGGCAGGATCGACCTCGGCATCGGCCGTCTGATCGTGGAAGCAGGGGGCATCAGCGAGGCAGACCTCCGAGACGACCTTCTCGCTGGCCGCAACGGCGGAGCGTGGAACGGCCCGACGGGCATCATGTCGACCGCCATTACCACCCAGCCCGACCATGCCATCGGCTACGCGATTGATGGAGCAGGCGTCACGACGATCGCTTTGGCAGCCCTGGGCGACACCAACTTCGATGGCCTCGTCAACTTCGACGACGTGCTCGCGCTCTTTCCCCAGTATGGCAGCCCCGGCAGCTTTTCATGGCAGGAAGGCGATTTCACCTACGACGGTGTGGTGGACTTTGACGACGTGCTCGCGCTGTTTCCAAACTACGTCAGCGGTGCGGCAGGGGCTGGAGGACTGGGGCTCGGAAACGGTGGCGTGGCCGCGGTGCCGGAGCCCGCGGGCCTCGCCCTGCTGGCGACTGCCTGCGGGTCGCTCATGCTGGTTCGCACAGGCCGAGGCTGGAACGCAGCCCTAAAAAAGGTTCTGCCACGAGAGCGCACCTGACGCCGCAGCCGTCAGCAAAGCCGCTCAGAGCGGTCGCTCCCGTCCGCCGTCGGCGGCCGACGCCACACAGGCCATCATCACCTGCTGCACGGCCAGCGCCGCCTGGGGCCAGTAGGATTCCCGATCGCCGCTGAGCACCAGCTTGGAGAAGTGCCGGAAGAGATTGGTCTCCTGGGCAGAGGCGTGCCCGTGGCCGTATTCCTCCACCGTGACCGTCTGGTCGTGCTTCTCCATGCGGAAGTCGCAGCCGTCGACCACGAAGCGGGGCTTCGAAACGGTAAACGACAGCTCGTTGCCGATGTAGGGCAGCACAAAGTCGTCGACGCGAACGCTTCCCCGCGGCCCGCTGACATGCACCCACTGCTGGTGCTCGATCAAGAACGAGCAGAAGAAACTGGCGGAAGCGTCCCTCTCGCCGCGCCAGAGAAGCTCACCGGAAAACTCCACGGGCACGGGGGCCTCACCGCCAGGCGCCGCATCCGACACGAGCATGCGGCCTGTCACCGCATCGGGCAGCCGCGGCCACATCGCCCACAGCGCGAAGGAGATCGTGTACCAGCCAAGGTCGCCGAGGGCCCCGAGCGGCTCCAGGTCGCTCTTCATGCGAATGTTGCCGGTGCGAAACTCTTCGGGAGCGCAGAAACTAAACTGCGAGGCGATGCGGCGGATCGGGCCGATGCCCAGCTCGTCGTCGCCAAGAAAACTGCGGATCGCTTCCAGCCGACGGCTGTGGCGAAACATCACGCCATCCATAAACTGCACGCCGCTCTTCTGGCAGGCGGCGATCACCTGCTCAAGATCCGCAACGCTCGGCGCACACGGCTTCTCCATCACGATGTGCTTGCCTGCTTCGGCTGCCTTCACCGCCCACTCGGTGCGGAGGCCCGTGGGAATCGGCAGGTAGATCGCATCAATGTCGTCGCGGGCCAGGAGCGCCGCATACGATCCGAGAGCCTCGGGCCGCCGTGCCATCGGCCGGCTGGCCTGGCAGGCGTCGATGAAGGCCTCGGCCTTGGCCGCATCACGGCTGGCCACCGCCACCAGCTCCGCGTTTTCCGCATTGGCAATCGAAAGCCAGTTCTTGGCCGAGATACCGGCGGTGCCCAGGATGCCAAAGCGACAGACAGATGGTGATGCAGACATGATGACTC
>CALCGM010000483.1 GCA_937900985.1 uncultured Planctomycetaceae bacterium
TGCGATGCGGCTCTCGCCTCGTGTGCCGCAGGTCATCGCCAGCCACCTCGCCCCCTTCGTCGACGCGACGCTGGCGAGCTACGGACTGACGAGAGGCTGCATCGGCTCCTGGGCGGTGCATCCCGGGGGCCCACGGGTGCTCAGCTGCGTGGAGGAGGCCCTCTCGCTGCCGCAGGAGAGCCTCCGCGCTTCCCGCGACGTGCTGGCAGAGCATGGCAACATGTCGAGCGCCACGATCTTCTTCATTCTCGAACGACTGCGTCAGCAGGACGCACCGCTGCCCTGCGTGGCCCTCGCCTTCGGGCCCGGCCTGACCTGCGAGCTGGCGATCTTCACCGATGCCCCCGCTCCAGCGGCCCGACTGGCCTGACCTCCATCGCGTTTTTCCGAGTCGATTCCTACAATCCGCTCGCCGCGGGTGAGGCCGCGGGATCCCCTGGAGGACGCTGCGTGGACCTGCACCAAGACCTGCAACGCCGTGTGGCAATCGATCGCGTCGAGCCGGAAGTCGATGGCGGACGCTTTGCCATCAAGCGGATCCTGGGCGACACGCTGACCGTCAGCGCCGATATCGTCTGCGACGGCCACGACGAACTGGAGTGCCGCCTGCTGGTGCGGCACGGCTCGACAGGCCAGTGGAGAGCGGAGCCCATGACCTGCGTCGGCAACGACCGCTGGCAGGCCGCCTTCACCGTCGATGCCCTCGGCAGCTGGCACACCATGGTGACCGCCCGCGTCGACAGCTTTGCCACCTGGAAACGCGACCTGCGGAAGCGGCATGAGGCCGGAGAAGACCTGACCGCAGAGCTTGCCGCGGGAAGCGAACTCGTTGCCGAAGCCACCCATCGGGCAAGCCCAGCCCCCGCGGAGGAGATGCATCGGCTCGCCGCCCAGCTGCGAAGCGACACCACGCTCCAGGTGGCGGAAAGCCCACGGCTGGCCGAACTGATGACCACCCATGCCGACCGTCGCGATGAAACGCGGCTGGAGCAGGCTCGGCCCGTGTGGGTCGACAGGCCGCTGGCCCGCGCGAGCAGCTGGTATGAGCTCTTTCCACGGTCGTGGGGCCGCCTTCCCGGACGCCATGCCACGTTTGCCGAACTTGCCGAGCGGCTCGACTATGTGGCGGAGCTGGGCTTCAACGTGCTCTACCTACCGCCCATCCACCCGATTGGCCTCGCGTTTCGCAAGGGTCGCAACAACGCCCTCACGGCAGGCCCGGCCGACGTGGGCAGCCCCTGGGCGATCGGCTCAGCCGAAGGCGGACACACGGCAATCCACCCCCAGCTGGGCTCGTTTGACGACTTCGAGGCGTTCCGACAGCGGGCCGAGAGCCTCGGCATGGAGCTGGCGCTCGACTTCGCCCTGCAGTGCTCGCCCGACCACCCGTGGGTTCGCGAGCATCCCGAGTGGTTTCGCTGGCGGAGCGACGGCACGATCCGCTACGCCGAAAACCCTCCCAAGAAATACCAAGACATCGTCCCACTCGACTTTGGCTGCGATGCCTGGAAGAGTCTCTGGCAGGCGCTCGAAGAGGTTGTGCGGTTCTGGGTGGAACGAGGCGTGAGGATTTTCCGCGTCGACAACCCCCACACGAAGCCCTTCGCCTTTTGGGAGTGGCTGATCGGGAGCATTCACCGCACGCATCCCGACGTGCTTTTCCTTTCGGAAGCTTTCACCCGGCCCAAGACGATGTATCGCCTGGCGAAGCTCGGCTTCACCCAGAGCTACACCTACTTCACATGGCGGGTGGAGAAGCAGGAGCTGGCTGAGTATTTCGAGGAGGTCACGCAGCCGCCCGTCGCGGAGTTTTTCCGGCCCAACTTCTGGCCCAACACGCCCGACATCCTGCATGCCACGCTGCAGGAGGGGGGCCGGCCGATGTTCATCACCCGTCTGGTGCTCGCGTCGATGAGCGTGGGCAGCTGGGGCATCTACGGCCCGGCCTTCGAACTCCTCGAGGCCACACCACGGGAGCCAGGCAGCGAGGAATACCTCGATAGCGAAAAGTATGAGATCAAGGCCTGGAAGCTCGACGCCCCAGAGAGCCTTGGCCCCATGATCGCCCGGATCAACCAGCTCCGCCGCGATGAGCCCGCCCTGGCAACCGCCGCGCCGCCGCTGATTGAGCAGATCGACCATCCGCAGCTGCTCGCCTGGAGCAGGTTTGATCCAGCCAGCGGCAACCGGCTGCTCGTCGTCGTCTGCCTCCAGCCCGAGGCGGAAGCGACTGGCACGCTTGCCCTCGACCTCAAGCGGCTTGGGCTCCCGCTGACAACAGACATCGTCGCCAAGGAGCTGCTCACAGGGGCCGTCGAAGCCTGGCCTGCAGGGAAGGCCCGCGTTGTTCTGGGCCCCGAGCAGCCCGCCGCCATCTATCGGCTCACGGCCGCCCTCAGCGACGAGGAGGACCCAGCGAGCAGATGAGCGACTTCGGCAGCGACGACACCCTTGCTCAGGCCATCGCCTCCTGGCTGCCCCAGGCCCGCTGGTTTCCCGCCAAGGCGGAGGCGATGCCGGCGGTCGTTCTCGTCGACCGGATTCCGCTGCCCTCGGCAGCCACCTGCGAGCTTGTGGTCGCTGAAACCCGTCGCCGCGAGCCCTCCGAGCCCCCACGCCGCTTCCTGCTGCCGGTCTGCTGGCAGGCAGCGGGGCCTGTCGACGCGGCCAGCGATCCCACCGTCGCCAGCTGGATCGTCAACGCAGCCCTCGCTGGTCAGCGGGCCGACGGCAGAGCCTCGTCGCTCGTGGGCACCCCCGTGGCAGCACCACTGCATGTACCGCCCGAGGAGCCTCTGCCGGCGGCGGCCGCCCGCGTGTCGCCGCTGGCCGCCGACTCCTCCAACACGCTGGTCGCCGTTCGCTCCAGCGACGCGGCAGGCTTCGTCCTCAAGCTGCTGCGTCAGGTTCGGCCCGGGATTCAGCCGGAGGTCGAGATTGGCCGCTTTCTCGCCGCCGATCCCCAGTGGCGGCACTCGCCGCGGCTGCGGGCTGCACTGGAATGGCGGAGCCCCGGGAGCGAGCCGGCCGTTGTGGCGGTGCTCCATGATGAGGTTCGCGAGGCGGAGAGCCTCTGGGATCGTCTGCTCCGCTCACTCGCCGCCGGCGGCTCCGAGCGGATGCGGGAGACGCTGATGCCAACGCTGATGGCCCTGGGCCGCGTGACAGCCCAGATGCACCAGGCTCTCGCCCAGGAACGGGCCGCCCCAGCCTTTGGCAGCGAGCCGTGGTCGGCCGCCGATCGTGAGGCGGCAGCAGCGGCGATGACGGTCCACGCCGAACAGGTCTTTGACTCCCTTGCCGCCCGGCGGCCCTCGTTGCCGACCGCTGCTGCCGACATGCTCGCGGCAGTCCTCAGCCGTCGCGACGCCTGGCTCGCGCGGCTGGCCATGCCCGCGGGCAGTGTCTGGCAGAGCCGACGGATTCGCGTGCATGGCGACTACCACCTGGGGCAGGTGCTCTTGGCTGGCGACGACGCAGGGGCATCGCTCGAGGACCGGCTGCTGGTGATCGACTTTGAAGGCGAGCCCCAGCGGCCGCTGGCGGAGCGCCGCCGCAAGCACTCCGCCGCCAAAGACGTGGCAGGCATGCTCCGATCGCTCGACTACCTCGTGCGGGTCGCCGAGCGGGAGCGGGGCGAGCCGCTGCCCGTCGACACCCACGACCGGCTCAGCGGCTGGTTTCTGGAAAGCTACGCCGCGGCAGCCAAAGCAAGCTGCTTCTGGCCCAGTGATCCGACCGAAGCCCGCCTGCTGCTTGAGCTGCACTGCCTTGAGAAAGCGATCTACGAACTTGCCTACGAGGCC
>CALCGM010000484.1 GCA_937900985.1 uncultured Planctomycetaceae bacterium
CCTGCCACATTCCTGCCGGCGGCATTACCGCCGAGCTCACCGTTGGCAGGCGAGCGGCGGTCCATCGCTACACCTTTCCAGCTTCGCCGCTTTCCACACTCGCGATCGACTTCTCGCATGGTGGGATCGCGATCGAAGATGGCCGCACGATACCTTTGCGGGCAGAGTTTCGACGGCTCAGTTCCCGCACGGCCGAGGCCTGCGTGACCATGGAAGGCCTGCCGATCCGCATTGCCGTGGAGCTGCGCGGCCTTGCGGCTGGCTGCGAAGCCCGGCTGTGGCTAGGCAACCGGCTGCTCGACGATGACGAGCAGTTCTACGACTACATCCGCGAGTCGCGGTTTGAGCCGTTTGGCGTCTGCTTTCAGGGGCCCACGCAGACTGGCGACACGGTCGAGCTACAGGTGGCGTTTTCCCTGCGAAGCCGCCCGCAGGCCTGGGAGAACTGCCGCAGCACCCCGACCCAGTTTTCCGTGGCCCGTTCACAGGCCGAGGCCGCTTGGGACAGTGCCCTCGGCACGATCGAGATCGAGGGCGGCACGCTCGCACAGCGTCGAACGTTTTTCACCTCCCTCTACCACAGCCTGATCAAGCCTTGCGAAGCGACCAACGAATCGCCCTTCTGGCCGTGGGACGGTCCCTTCGCCTTCGACTTTTCGACGATGTGGGACATGTACAAAACCCAGCTCCCACTGGTGCTCACACTCTTTCCCGAGATGGGACGCGACCTGATCAACTCGCTGCTGACGGTCGTGGAGATGGAGGGCAACTTCCCGATCGGCTATCGGCTCGCCCGCGGCTACGACCGCTTCGCCCATCAGGCCAGCGGCCTGGCCCACGTGGTGATTGCCGATGCCTTTCATCGGCAGATCGCCGGCATCGACTGGGAGCGGGCCGTCACGCTGATGTGGAAAGACATGGGCCGAGCCTACGGCGAAGCCTTCCTGCAGGACGGGCTTGCCCATCCGATCACCCACACCCTCGACCTGGCCTACGCCTGCTTCTGCACGGCAACCATCGCGCGGGGCATTGGCGACGCCGCGATCGCCACCAAGATGGAAGAGCTCGCTGGCCGCTGGCGGAATGCCTTCGCCGCTGATGGCGAACTGCTCGACTCCACCTACTACGAGGGCACCAAGTGGAACTATGCCTACAGGCTGCTCCACGACATGCCCGGCCGGATTGCCCTGGCCGGCGGCGAGGCTGCCTTTGTCGCCGAGCTCGACCGCTTCTTCGGCTACGGAGCCGGGCCGGTTCGTCAGCCGGGGGTGGCCCCTTCCCGCGAGGAGATGGCTGCCGGGGCGGCCCTGGGCCGCTTTGAGGGGCTCAACAACGAGCCCGACATGGAAGCCCCGTATGCCTACATCTTTGCCGGCCGCCACGACCGCACCTGCGAGGTGGTCCGCGCGGGGATGGGGCTTTTTGCCGACACGCCCGGCGGCATGGTGGGCAACGACGACTCCGGTGGCATGAGCTCCTGGTATGTGTGGAGTAGCCTGGGCCTGTTTCCTGTCGCTGGCCAGGATTGCTTCCTGATCGGCTCACCACTCTTCGACGCCGCCCGTCTGCGGCTGCCCGGCGGAAACTCCTTCGGCATCACCGCCGCAGACAACGCAAGCCAGCGGCCCTACGTCGCCGCCGCCTCGCTCAACGGCACCCCGCTGGCGAAGCCGTGGCTGCAGTGGGCCGACATCGCCAGCGGCGGCACGCTCAAGCTGACGATGAGCGACTCCCCCGCGGCCTGGTCGCGAACGGACTGCTCACTGACCTGAGCCCCGCCAGCCAGTCGGCCGGCGACCTTAACGCCGCTGTGCGAGCTTCGCCTCGAGCTCTTCAATCGTGGCTGCCTGCACCCGCCGCCACTCGCCCTGCCTGGGCCCCAGGCCATGCTGCGTCTCGCGATCATACTCGGCGTCGGCCCTGAGGCCCTCGTCGTGAAAGGTTGTCATGAGTTCTGAGAGCTCGCGGTTCACCACCGCCGCGGCCTCCTCAACCGTCGGTGCCACCGCCGTCCACCCTCGCCGCGTGCGGAGATTCTCGCGAACCGCCAGCCGAGCTTTGAGGCACTAAATCCAGGCGATGTCGGCGTGCCCCTGCTCGTGCTCAAGCAGGCGGGCGTTGGTGGGCTGCCGATTCCACGACGCATCCTGAATCACAAACGCATCAACGGAAACGCTTTCCACCGTCACAGTCGCCCGCCCACCGAGCTGCTGATAGCCGTAGCGAAACGAAAACCGCAGCTGCGTCGACGTGTTGGCATCCCCGGCAGGATCCACCGGCACCTGCCCGCGAAAGTCGGCGGCAGTCAGCGGGCCGGCATCCACCTTTCTCGCCGCTTCGGCAGCCAAGGCCGCTGCCGGCAGCAGCATGGCCAGTGCGAAGGTGAGAGCAGGCATCGTGCGTTGCGTCCCGCTCACGGCTCCACCGGCGGCGGCAGCTGCACGGAGTAGTCGCTCAGCCGCGGATC
>CALCGM010000485.1 GCA_937900985.1 uncultured Planctomycetaceae bacterium
GGCAACCCCGACAGCACCAACTGGAAGCAGGTCGAGGGGATGCTCGCCGACCGGCCGCACACGGTGTTTGCCGGCCATGTGCACCACTATGTGCAGTACCGTCGCAACGGCGACCGCAGCTACTACTCGCTCGCCACCACCGGCGGCGGCTCGCAGCTCCGCGGCGTGCCCTACGGCGAGTTTGATCACGTGACCTGGCTGACGATGGAGAAGGATGGGCCGCAGGTGGTGAACCTGAAGCTCGATGGCATTCTGCCGGCGGATGTTGTGACCGAGGAGGAGTCGCAGCGGTTTCGTGCGTTCCTCGCCGGCACGGTTGTCGAGGTGGCTCCGATTCTCGTCGACGATGCCTCTGGCTTTGTCGAAGGGGACATCCACGTGCGGCTGAGCAACACCTTCGGTGAACCGGTGGAGCTCAGCGGCAGCTTCGACGGCCTGCCCCTCAAGGGGCTTTCGGTAGACCCCGAGCAGGTGCGGCTTGCTGCGGCGGCAGGCGATGAGGCCACGCTCTCGGTGCGGGTGCGTTTTGGAGAGACGATCGATTTTGCTCGGCTTTCCGGGGCCGTGTTTCAGGCCACGCTTCGCACGCCCGGCCCCGAAGGCCTCTCAGCAGAGCGGCTGATACCTGTGATCATCGATCGCCGGCATGCCTGCCCGCCGGCGGCTGCGACGGCAGACATGGCGGCCCCGGAGTTTCCCAAGGGAGGCTATGGCACCGATGGAGCGGCGCTCGTGCTGGGTGATGCGGCCAACTGGAACGGGCCGGCTGATGGGTCGTTTCGCTTCGCGCCCAGCCACTCCAGCGATGCCTTGGTGGTCGACGTGCGGGTGGTGGACGATCGCGTCGTACCAGGGGATGCGGTGGAGTTTTTTCTCGATCCCAGGCCGGCCAGCGAGCGGCGAAACGACACCCGCTTCGGCCGTCGCACGGTGCGGGTGGTGGCCACGCCGCCCGACGCCGATGGCAACGTGTCTGTTGAGGGCGTGCTCACGCGTCGCCCGCTGGATGGCTGCACCGCGAGCGGCCGGCGGATTGACGGCGGCTACGCCCTTCGCGTCGAGCTGCCGCTGGCGGCCTTCACCCGCGGCGAGGCCCCCGTGCCAGACTTTCTGATGGCAGGCCTGCTCCACGATGTGGATGAGCCGAACGGCCCGGCCGCAGAGGTGCTCTGGCGAGGCTCCCCCGCGATCCGCGATCGCAACACGGGCTACGGCACGTTTGTCTGGGAGGCCGAAACGGACAAGTGGGAAGACGACATCTCGGCGTTCGAGGCCGAGGATCTGGAGCAGCCCCCGCCATCAAACGCGGTGCTTTTCGTGGGGTCTTCGAGCATCCGCAAGTGGGATCTTGCGGACTTTTTTTCAGGCCTGCCTGCGATCAATCGTGGCTTTGGGGGCTCGCAGATTGCGGATGTGAATCGCTACTTCGATCGGGTCGTGCTTCGCTATCGCCCCAGCACGATCGTCTTCTACTCAGGCGACAACGACATCAACGCTGGCAAGTCGCCCGAGACGGTCGCCAGCGATTTTCGTGCGTTTGTGGCCCGCGTGCATGCGGCGCTCCCGACGACCCGGATCGTGGTGATCCCGATCAAGCCCAGCCTGAAGCGGTGGAGCCAGCTGGCTGATCAGGAGCAGGTCAACGCTCAGATGCGGGCGGCGTGTGACGCCGATCCCCGGCTGACCTATGTCGACATTGGTCCTTCGATGCTCGGCGACAACGGTGAGCCCCGGCCAGAACTCTTCGTCGCTGATGGGCTCCACCTCAACGACGCAGGCTATCGGCTCTGGACGCAGCTTGTTGGGCCGTCGCTTGAGAGCCGTCGGTAAGCGACGGCTGCTCGAAGCGCTACACCCCGGCTGCTGCCGCGGGGGCCGCGTTGGTGGCCGAGGAGGGCAGGGGGGCTGCGGCGGGCTCCGGCTGGCTGACCGTTTCAAACACGCGGAAGCAGAGGCCAAGCATCAGCGGCACGAGCACAATCGTAACGAGCGTGGAGACCAGCAGGCCGCCCAGGAGCACGCTGCCCAGGCCGCGATAGAGCTCGCTGCCGGCGCCTGGGAAGAGCACCAGCGGCAGGAGGCCGAGGACGGTCGTGAGCGTGGTCATGAAGATCGGCCGTAGCCGGCTGCGGACCGCCTCGAGGATCGCGTCCTCGCGGCCGTAGCCCTCGTTGCGGATCAGGTTGAGCGACTGATAGACGATCAGGATCGGGTTGTTGACCACCGTGCCGATCAGGATCACGAAGCCGAGCATCGTGAGCACGTCGAGTGGCTGCGAGATGCCGAACGAGGCCCCGAAGACGTTGATCGCGGCGAGCCCCAGCAGGCCCCCCACACTGCCCAGCGGCACCGCCGCGATGATCACCAGCGGGTAGAACCAGCTCTCAAAGAGCGCCGCCATCAGCAGGTAGGTGATCAGGCCAGCCAGGGCGAGGTTGAACCAGAGTGAGTCCCAGGTGGCTCGCAGTTTGTCGGCGGTGCCCCCGAGGTTGATCTGGTAGCCGCCGTCGAGCTGGCCGGAATCCCGCAGCGTTTGCACCACCATGGCCTGGATCCGGTCTTGGGCCTCTTCGAGAGGCATGTCGGGCGGAGGCGAGACCTGCACCGTGATCGCCCGCTCCCGCTCGCGATGGATGATCTGCTCAGGGCCGCTTGAGTATTCGCGGATCTCGGCCACGCTCTCCAGCGGCACCAGCTGCCCGCCCGGTGTGACCACCGGCAGGCTACGAAGGTCCTGCGTGCGCTGCACGAAGCGGTCCTCGCCCTTGATCACCAGGTCGATGCGGTCGGCGCCGAGGTAGTAGTCGGTCGCGTAGCCGCCGTCGACGAGGCAGTCGACCATGTAGCCGAGCTGTCGGGCGTCGAGCTGCATGTCGGCCGACTGTTCCCACTTCGGCACGAGCTGCACCTCCGGGCTGGAGAGATCGAGCGAAGGCTTGGGTAGGTTTTGGCTGCCCGGCGTCGCCTCGGCGAGCATCCCCATCACCTGGCCACCGAGGCCCACGAGCTTTTCCAGGTCCGGCCCGGTGATCTCCACATCGATTGAGCGGCCCGAGCCGATCCCCTGCTCAAACAGGCTCGACTGCTTGGCAACAGCGAAGGTGCCCGGCAGGTCGGCAGCGATCGATCGGACCAGCGGGATCAGCTTGGAGGCGGCCAGCGGATCGAG
>CALCGM010000486.1 GCA_937900985.1 uncultured Planctomycetaceae bacterium
TGACGATCGGTGACGGCCTCGTCACGGCTGCCTCCAGCCTGCTCATCTCGGTCGCAATGGGGCTGCTGATCTCACGATCCAGCCATGCTGCGGATCTCTCCCGTGAGCTGGGGCGGCAGTTTGGCGGCAAGCCGAAGGTGCTGGCAACCGCTGCGGTGTTCCTCGCCGCCCTGAGCCTGACAGGGCTCCCGTTTCTGCCCCTGATCAGCGTTGCGGCTGTGCTGGGGGTCATTGCCTGGCGTCAACGACATTCCGCCCCGCCGCCTGCCACGCCTGCCGTGGCCGACGAGGCCCGGCCAGAACGGCTCGTCACGAAGCTGCTTGGCGAGGAGGCGGTCACCGTCGAGCTGGGGCGAGACCTGCTCTATCTGGTGGCCGGCCCGTCGCCGGTGCTGCCATCCCGCACGACGGCGCTTCGCGGCAGCCTCGCCGCAGACCTCGGCCTTGTGCTGCCCAAGGTGGTGTTTCGCGACTCCATGGAGTCGCCGCCGCGATGGTGCCGAATTCAGGTGGCCGGTGAGGTGCTTTACGAGGAGACGCTCCCTGCGGGCCGCGTGCTCGCCGTGGGAGGCGAGCTGCCGGCCGATGACGATGAGCATGCTGCGGCCGACCCCCTGAGCCATGCCCGCAGCCGCTGGATTGCCGCCCGCGAGGTGGCCGACGCCCGACAGCGGGGCAGCGACCTTCACGACACAGCGGATGTGGTGATGCGGGCCCTGGAAGGCTCCGTCCGCCGGCGGGCCGAACTGCTGCTCACTCGCGACGCCGTTGCCCGCCTCGTCGAGAGTGTGCGACAGAGTCAGCCCGCGGTTGTGGATGGTGTGGTCCCTGAGATCCTGCCGCTCAAGCTGGTGCATCGCACGCTCCAGCAGCTGGTGCGAGAAGGGGTGCCGATTCGCCCGCTGGCTGTGGTGCTCGAGATCATGGCCGACCATGCAGACGAAACCAGCGAGCCCGAGCAGCTTGCCGAGTGGGTGCGTCGCGGCCTCGCCCGCACGATCTGCCGGCGGGCCCGCGATCCCTCAGGCCGCCTGACAACGATTCGGCTGAGTGATGCGGCCATCACCAGGCTCAGCCACCAGCCGCCAAACGGTTCACCCGCCGGCAGCGATGAACGGCGGCTCGTCACAGAGATTCGTCGGGCGGTTCGCCCTGGAGTGCTGCGAGGCAGTCCGCCTGTGGTGGTCGTGCCAGGCAGCCTGCGACGTCGCGTCCGCAGTCTGCTGGTGGTCGAGCTGCCCGATGTGCCCGTGCTCGCCACGGAGGAGATCGCCAACGAGGGCGGCGTCGAGGTCTTTGCCACAGTTGGGGGCATCGCCGAACCGGCGGCATCGGCCGCCTAGAGAGGGCCGCGAGGATGGAAGGCCGCAAAAAAATACATTCAAGGAACTGCCCAGACGAATCCGATTGAGATGAATTGGCATTTGTCGAAGGCAGTAGAACGAGCAACATGAGGCTGGATGCGGCCGAGCAGGGATGCCCGGCTGCGGACTATCACGGAGGACGAAGGTGGCGCATCAACTCCCTGCCGAAGAGGTTCAGGCACTCTGGCGACGATTCAAAGCGGATCCGTCGAATGAGGAACTCCGGAACAGGCTCATCGAGCTGTATATCCCGCTGGTGCGCTACAACGGCGAGCGGATCTGGGCTCGGCTACCTGATGGTGTGGAACTCGACGACCTCACCTCGGCCGGCACGTTCGGCCTGATGGATGCCATCGACGCCTTCGACATGTCTCGGGGCGTGAAGTTTGAGACCTACTGCGTGCCGCGAATCCGCGGTGCGATGCTCGACGAGCTGCGAACGATGGACTGGGTTCCCCGGCTCGTCCGCAGCAAGGCCAGCAAGCTCAACGAGGCGCTCAAGACGCTCGAAACCAAACTCGGCCGCACGCCCGCCGACGCCGAGGTCGCTGAGCACATGGGGCTCTCTCGCGAGGAGTTTGAAAAACTGCTCGTCGAGGCCAACGCCGTGAGCCTGGTGAGCCTCAACAAGAAGTGGT